>NZ_KV788980.1:0-90782 GCF_001807395.1 Arthrobacter sp. HMSC06H05
AACCAGACACACATTTTGACCCTTAACCCATTAAACATCCCGACCGTTAAACACAACGTGGGCCACACCCACAGGGTGGACCCACGTAGAAAGCTCAAAGCTACTTACTTCTTATTGCGACGCTGGTGGCGAGTCTTACGCAACTGCTTACGGTGCTTCTTCTTCGACATACGCTTACGGCGCTTCTTAATGACGGAACCCATCGATGCTCCTTTCCGTCCCACATCGGCCTGACAAGAATCGTGGCACCGCGCGGGCACCATTCACCCTAGTTTACAGGAAGTTCATCGCGGTGCGACTCGACGCCTCAACGCTACCCCTGCGCACGAATCAGCGCCTGCGCACGAATCAGGCAGTACCCGTCTGGCGGTTCCCCTGAAAGTTCTGCGTCATGGCCTGGCCAAGATAGTGCTGCACAGCAGACTCCGGAACGCGGTAAGAGCGACCAAACTGAACCGCAGGCAACTCGCCAGAATGAACCAGACGATACACAGTCATCTTGGATACACGCATTACGTCCGCGACCTCTGCAACGGTCATGAAACGAGCATCAGAGAAGTTGCTGGGTTCAGTCATGAAGTGGACCTCTGCTTCCTAGTGAAGTGACAAAGCCGCGCCGCTGACCAAAAGAAACGAAAACGAAGCGTTCCACCAACATCAGGGCGACTCTACACAACAGTTTACGTTGCAGAAGTGCCAAGTGTGAATTCAGTTATCTGGTGTGTCGGATGAGAAAACCCTTAGAAAGCCTTCCAATCTGCGCCTGAACCCCGCGTAAACATGCGGGAATCCGCTACTTACGGCGCCCGAAGCGCTGGAAAAACGTCTGTGCCTTCTCCGTCACAGACTCGATCTGACGGCCCACATTCTGCACAATCCGGTGAGCCGCATCATCAGCAACGCTCTCGGCCTCACCCGCGGCCCTACTCTCAGCCTCAGCGACCTCAAGCTCAGCGCCTTCAGCGACCCCCGAGCGCTCGATACTCTCGGCCGACTCATCCGACCCTTCCGCCTCGCCGGATTCAGTGGCATCCGAGCCTGTCCCCGCCGCCGCACCATGAACGCTCGTCAGCCACTCCAGCGCACCCAGCAACGAATCCGGCACCAGAGAATACAAACGCCGTTGCCCGTCAGCCCGCGTCTGGACCACGCCCGCATCACGCAGCACCTTCAAATGCTTCGACACCGTCGGCTGACTCGCCTCAACCGAGGCCACCAAATCAGACACACTCAACTCATCCGCTTCAGACAACAACTCCACAAGCTGCCGTCGAGTCGGATCACTCACAACATGAAAAATATCCTGCACCACACACCCAGCATATTCCTGGGTAGGCATGGAAAAGGGAGGGCGACACGCGTGCCACCCTCCCAAAATTCAAATCACTGGGGTTATTTTCCCATCAAGTTACCCAAAAACACTGGGTTAATGGAACTGCAGGGTTAATCGAACCATGGATCCAACCCCAAGCCAGGGAACGCTTCCTTGCGAGTAGCCATGATCGCACGATCAACCGGGTCAGCCGGGTCATAGCCCATCTCCCAGCCACGCCACCACAACTCGGCCTCATCCCCCATCTTCTCCGGGGCATCAACCCCATATCGCTCCGAAATATAATCACGGAACTTCTGCGGCACCGGCGTCTGAACATCCAACGGCTTACCCGCTGCCACCGCAACCAAATGCGTCCACGCTCTCGGCACCGTCCGCGCAATGTCATAACCGCCACCACCCGTGGCAAGCCAACGGTTCTCCGTCAGCTCCTGCGCAAGGTAAGCAATCTCAATCGCTGTCTGCCGCTGGCCATCAATACTCAAACGCAGATTAGTCAACGGATCCAACTCATGCCCGTCACAACCATGCTGGGAAACAATCACCTCAGGCTCAAAAGCACGCGCAACAGCCGGAACAATCGCAGTGAACGCACGCAACCAGCCGTTATCCCGAATACCAGCCGGCAACGCGACATTCACCGCCGAATTCGGTGCATTCGGCCCACCCGTCTCGTTCGGGAACCCCGTCCCCGGAAACAGTGAACGCCCCGACTCATGCAAAGACACCGTCATCACACGCGGATCATCATAGAAAATACCCTGCACACCATCACCATGGTGAGCATCCACATCGATATACATCACCTTCTTCACACCCGAAGAAAGCAAACGCAAAATAGCGGCAGCCGCATCGTTATAGATACAGAAACCACTCGCACTGCCCGAATGCGCGTGATGCATACCGCCACCAAAATTCACCACCGGCACACCCGAATCACCCAAAACCAGGGCAGCCCCCATCAACGAAGCCCCATACAACCTCGCCGCCGCATCATGAATATCCGGGAAAATCGGGTTATCTTCCGTACCCAAACCAAAAGCCTCATCCGCGTGCCCCTCACCCGCACGCTTCACCGCCTCAACATATTCAGGCGTATGAATCTGAAAAAGCTCATCATCAGAAGCCGAATACGAAGACGAAAACCGGCCACCCACCTGCTCCATCACATCCAACTGCTCCAACAAATCAGCAGTCATCCGCATCCGTTCAGGGTTCATAGGGTGATTGTCAGAAAACCGGTACGCACTCATATGCCGGTCATAAACAACAGTCACCGAAGGGTTCGCTGAAGACATCACACTCATCACCTTAATTGTCATGGCCCAAGGTGGTTCAATGGAACCGGTAAGCACGCCTATTATGACGCGCGCGAGCGTACCGCACCCCCGCAGAAGGCCTCCATGACACCACGCTACATCCGCACCCCCCAAGACAGGCAACACAATGTCCTGTTACGCGGTATGCAACAAGCGCGGAACCACACCAACCGGCTCATCGCCAGCTCCCCCGCCCGGCTCACCATCCTCGTCTTCGCCGTCGGCATCGCCTTCTTCACGACCCTGCTATCGCTACCCATCGCATCCCGCACCGGCGAACCGACCCCACTCGCTGACGCGATGTTCACCGCCGTATCCGCGTTCTGCGTCACCGGCCTCACCACCGTCTCAACCGCCGGGCACTGGACCTTCTTCGGCCAGCTCATCATGATCATCGCCGTATTCGTAGGCGGCCTCGGCATCATGACACTCGCCTCAATGCTCTCGATGGCGGTATCCCGCAAACTCGGCGTCCGAGGCAAACTCATGGCGCAAACCGCGATGTCCCAAACCGCATCCTCAAAACTCGGCGAAGTCGGCTCCCTACTCCGCGTCGTCATCACAACAGCAGTCAGCATCCAGTTCGTGATCGCTCTCTGCCTCACCATCCGGTTCTGGGTCCGCGGCGAAGATTTCTCCCGCGGGCTATGGCACGGCATCTTCTACGCCGTATCCGCATTCAACAACGCCGGATTCACCGCCCACCTCGACGACCTCAACAGCTTCAGCCACGACCTGTGGATCCTCTTCCCCCTCATGATCGCCGTGTTCACCGGCGCACTCGGTTTCCCCGTCATGCTCGTGCTCGTACGCCACCACTTCCACGCGCGCAAATGGAACCTCCACACCAAACTCACCGTCACCACCGCGCTCATCCTCGTCGCAGCCGGCTGGATCGTGTGGGGCGGCATCGAATGGAACAACAAAGCCACCATCGGAGACCTACCGGTAGGCGAGAAAATAGTCCACGCCCTCTTCGCTTCCATCATGACCCGCTCAGGCGGCATGGCGTTGGTCAACCAAACCGACCTCCACCCCGCAACCATGGTCGTCACCGACGCCCTCATGTTCATCGGCGGCGGCTCCGCCTCCACCGCAGGCGGCATCAAACTCACCACATTCGCGATCCTCTTCCTCGCGATCCTCGCCGAAGCCCGCGGCACACAACACGTCCACGTCTACGGCCGCAGACTCCCCGAAGCCGCCCTGCGCATCGCGATCGCCGTCACCGCACTCGCCGCCACCGCCGTAACCCTCGGGATCACCCTCATCCTCTTCGCGAAACCCGACGCACCCCTGGAACACGTACTCCTCGAATCGATCTCCGCATTCGCTACCGTAGGACTATCAACCAACCTCTCCGCAGAACTCCCCGACTTCGGCAAATACGTCCTCTGCGGACTCATGTTCACCGGACGCCTCGGGACCGTAACCTTCGCAACCGCGCTCACCCTGCGGCAAAGCCGCCAGCTCTACCAGCTGCCAGAAGAAAGGCCAATCATTGGCTGACCAACAAACACCCAAGCACTCCCCCGTACTCGTGATCGGGCTCGGCCGGTTCGGCGCCGCCGTAGCCGAACAACTCGTGAGCATGGGCCGCGAAGTCCTCGCAGTAGAACGCAGCCCTGAACTCGTCCAAAACTTCGCCGACCGCGTGACCCACGCCGTCGCAGCTGATGCCACCAACATCGAAGCCCTCCGCCAACTCGGCGCCAGCGACTTCAGCTCCGCGGTAGTCGGCGTCGGAACCTCCATCGAATCGTCCGTACTCACCACCGTGAACCTCGTAGACCTCGGCGTGGAACACATCTGGGCCAAAGCCATCACCCCAGCCCACGGGAAAATCCTCTCCCGCATCGGCGCAACCAACGTCATCTACCCAGAAGCCGACGCCGGGGTACGCACCGCCCACCTCGTAGGCGGCCGCATGATCGACTTCATCGAATTCGAAGACGACTTCGCAATCGTGAAAATGCAGCCACCCAAAGAAACCCAAGGATTCACGCTCGCCCAATCACGCGTACGTGAAAAATACGGCGTCACCGTACTCGGGGTGAAATCCCCCGGCGAAGAATTCGCCTACGCCGCGCCCGACACCCTCATCACGCCCCGAGACATGCTCATCGTCTCCGGACACGTAGACCTCATCGAACGCTTCGCCGGGCGCCCCTAGCCAGCGCGCAGCTTCAGCCGGCCATGTCAGCGGCGCGGTCAGCGCACGCCTTCTGCCCTGCCACGACAGCCTCGCTGAAACCCTCGCGCCCCATCGTATTAATCGCGGCCTCCGTGGTGCCGCCTGGAGAAGTCACCGCCTGCCGCAACTGCGCGGGCTCACGCTCATCTTGGGCCAGCATCGCACCAGCACCAGCAACCGTAGCGGCAGCAAGCTCACGGGCAAACTCAGGATCCAGGCCCAGTTCCACCCCGCCCTGAGCCATAGCCTCAGCCAAGAAAAACGCGTACGCCGGGCCCGAACCCGAAACCGCCGTCAACGCATCAATGTGCGATTCCGGGATCTCAAACACCTGGCCCGCACCCTCGAAAATGCTAGAGACCAAACGTACGTGCTCATCCGTGGCGTTGGTTCCGCGCACCAAACCCACCACACCAGAACCATACTGAAGCGGTGTATTCGGCATAGTACGGATCACAGGCTGTCCCTTAGCCACGGCCGCCTCAAGCTGTTCCACACTCACCGCGGCAGCAATCGAAACCACCACTGCTTCCGGCTTGAGCTGCGGGGCAAGCTCCCCCAAAACATCAACCATCATGTGCGGCTTGACACCCATCAACACGACATCCGCGTCAGAAACCGCCTGCAGGTTAGCCCGCTCATCTTCGCGCTGGGACAACGCCTCAATGCCCTGATTCTTCCTCCACGCTTCAGCGCTCTCAACGCTGCGTGTGGTCACCACCACCGAATCCTTCGAAACACCAGCCTTCAGCGCGCCCTCAAGGATCGCGCCATTCATGTTCCCAGTTCCGATAAAAGCAATCCGCGTATCAGTCATGGGCCCAGTATGTCATTCGAGGCAGGGCGTTGCAGGTGGGTTCGCGTGAAGTCCAGACATTGGGCCAGGACCTGCTCAACACCATCGGGCTCTTTGCGCCAACGCCGCGTAGTGACCTCAACCGTGGCGGAGCCGCGCCAACCTGTTTCCCCCAGGTATTGCAGGGTCTCAGCGACCGGTTGGGTGCCCATCCCCGGCGGAAGGTGCTCATCCTTGCCGTTGTCGGTGCCATCGCACACGTGCAGGTGGGTCAACCGGGAACCTAACGCCTGGACTGCGGCCAGAGAATCCGCACCGGCAATTGCGGCGTGCGAGAAATCCCAGGTCACAAAGTCATAGTCCAACGGGACCGGATCATAATGTGGACGATACATTTTGCTGTTCTGCTGCCCCGCGGCACGCCACGGGTACATGTTCTCCACCGCAATCACTACGCCGTATTCCTCGTTGGAGCGGCGCACACCTTCGGCGAAACCCGTCGCATACTTACCCTGCCAACGGAACGGCGGATGCACAACAATTGTGCGAACCCCCAGCTCATGCGCCAACAGAACAGAGCGCTGAATTTTCTTCCACGCACCACCCCACACTTGTTGTGTGAACAGCAGCGTCGGCGCGTGAATCGCGGCGACCGGCACCTGATACCGCTGCATCAAGGCATACAGCTCGTCCCCGGTGCGGGTCGTGGAATTGCCGGTCACCAAAACCTCGATGCCGTCATAGCCAAGATCCCGCGCCAACTGGAACGCCCGCTCAGGCCCCTTCGGGAACGCGCACGTAGTGGAAAGATAAACAGGAACTCGTTCGGATGCAGATGACTTCGGGTCAACAGACATCGTAGCTCCTAGCGTGCCGGTGGGACCAGGTGAAGGTTCTCCTTGAGGGCATCAACATCACCCACACCAGCGTACTCGTCATCGATCACATCGTGATCCCGCAACAGGCGATCAAAGCGGTGCATCAAAAGGCCTTCGCGCAACGCCCACGGGCAAATCCGGACCTCCTTGACCTCCAGCTTCTCCATCACCATCTCAGCGGCGACAGCACCTGCCAACAGCTGCGGGGCGCGAATCGGAGACACACCATCCAGGTGTGCCCGCTCATCGAAGGACAACGAGACCAGCTTCTCAGCCCACTTGCGAACGTCCTTCAACGTCAAGGTGCGCACCAAGAAGGGGCCGTCCGCCTCCGATGCCGCGCCACTCATACGCGCCAACGTACGGAACGTCTTCGATGTTGCGACCACCAAATCAGGCTCGACCTGATCCGCGAACTGACGCAACGGCTCCTCGATGACCCCGGCGATATATTCGCGCAAACGCCCCACGAGCGCTTCTTTGGGTGGGTCGCCCGGCAGAAAGTCCTTAGTCAACCGAGCCGCACCCAACGGCATCGAAACCGCCAAATCAGGGAACTCGTTACGGCCGATCGCAACCTCAAACGAGCCGCCACCGATATCCAAAACCATCAGATCTCGCACACCCCAGCCGAACCAACGGCGGGCAGCGAAGAACGTCATCGCCGATTCTTCCTCCCCCGTCAGCTCCTGAAGCTTAACCCCAGACAACTGCTCAACCTGGCGAATAATGTCCGGGCCGTTCAACGCCTCACGCAGCGCGGAAGTACAAAACGCCAAAAGGTCTTCGGCCCTGTGGCGGCGGGCGAAATCCACGGCCTCATCCACGAAAGACAACAACGCCTGCCGGCCCTCATCCGTCACCGCTCCACGCGGATCAAGATAGCGCACCAACGAAAGCTGCTGCTTATAGGAGGCGAACGCCGTGGGGCGGGCACCCGGGAACGCATCCACGAGCAATAAGTGGACCGTGTTGGAGCCAATATCCAAAACACCTAAACGCACGGCGCAGCCTACTCGCTCTTCTTCTTAGCGGTCGAGGTTCGCTTGGTCGCGGTTGCCTTCGTTGCCGTGGTTATCTTTGCAGCCGTGCTCTTGCGTGCTGCCGGTTTCTTCGCCGCAGCGCCCTTCTTCGCTGCCGTCTTCTTCGTGGCAGTGCCGCCCTTCGCGGCGACCTTGGCGCGCTTCTCCATGAGCAAGTCAACCGCTTGCTCCTTGGTCAACTGCTCAACAGTGGTGCCACGAGGAATCGTCACGTTCGTCTTACCGTCCGTGATGTAATCACCGAAACGGCCTGACTTCACAACGATCTTCCCGCCCGAATTCGGGTCCTCACCGAATTCAGCCAACGGCGGCTTAGCGGCCCCGCGGCCACGCTGCTTAGGCTGAGCATAAATCTCACGGGCTTTCTCCTCAGTGACCGTGAAAATCTCTTCCTCGCTCTGCAGCGAACGGTAATCCGTGCCCTTCTTCAAGTACGGACCAAAGCGACCATTCGCTGCCACAATCTCCGAACCATCGGAATCCGTGCCCACATGCCGCGGAAGCGACATCAACTTCACGGCCTCCTCGAACGTGACCGTGGCAGGGCTCATGCCCTTAAACAAGCTCGCCGTCTTAGGTTTCTTCTTAGCCGGCTTCTTCTTAGGTTTCGGGTTCCCGTTCTTGTAATACTCGGTCGGGATCGAATCGTAATAAGCCTGAAGTTCTTCCTCCGTCATCTCCGGAATAACCTCAGTCACATACGGTCCATAACGGCCGTCCTTAGCCACAATCATGTGTCCAGTCTCCGGGTGGCGGCCCAGCTCGCGGTCCCCCTCAACCGCGGCATCCATGAGTTCCTGGGCCTTCTGCGGCGTCAACTCATCCGGAGCCAAATCCTCCGGAACGTTCGCACGCAACGGCTCCTTGCCCGGCTCAGCATCCTCAGGCAGAGACTTCTCAAGATACGGACCGAACTTACCCACACGCAACGTGATGTCATCGGTGATCTTGATCGAGTTGATCGCCCGTGCATCAATCTCTCCCAGGTGATCCACCACGCTCTTCAAACCGGCATCTGCGGTGTCACCGAAGTAGAACGAAGACAACCAGTCCTCATTCTTCAACTGACCGGCGGCAATCTTATCCAGATCGTCCTCAAGACGAGCCGTGAAATCGTAATCCACGTACTGGCAGAAATGCTCCTCCAGCAAACGGATCACCGAAAACGCAGTCCACGAAGGAACCAAAGCCCCGCCACGTTTAGTGACGTAACCGCGATCCATGATCGTGGAAATCGTTGGCGCATACGTCGACGGACGGCCAATCTCACGCTTCTCAAGCTCAGCCACAATCGAGGCTTCCGTGTACCGGGCCGGAGGCGTGGTCTTATGCCCCGCCGCCTCGACGTCCTGGCTCGTCAACGAATCCCCTTCAGCCAGCTTCGGCAACCGGACCTGCTGGCCCTTCTCCTTCGCCTCCTCGCTCTTACCTTCCTCATAAGCAGCAAGGAAACCCTGGAACGTAATCACCGTGCCCGATGCCGAGAACTCAGCCACCCGGCCATCCGCGGCCTTACCTTGAACCTTGACCGTGGCCGTCGAACCCTTCGCATCAGCCATCTGCGAGGCAACCGTGCGCTTCCAGATCAGCTCATACAAACGGAACTCATCCGGGCTCAAAACCCCCTTGACCTGAGCCGGGGTACGGAACGAATCACCTGCCGGACGGATCGCCTCGTGAGCCTCCTGCGCCGCCGCATTCTTCGACGAATACACGCGCGGCTTCGGCGCAACATGATCCGCTCCGTACAGCTCCGTGATCTGCCGGCGAGCAGCGCTAACCGCCTCAGACGAAAGGCTCACCGAATCCGTACGCATATACGTGATGAAACCGTTCTCATATAGACGCTGAGCAACCTGCATCGTCACCCTGGACGAGAAACGCAACCTACGCGAAGCATCCTGCTGCAGAGTCGAGGTCGTAAACGGCGCAAAAGGACGACGCGTGTACGGCTTCTCCTCAACCGAGACCACCGAACACGTCGCCCCAGCCAACCCCTCAGCCAAAGACGACGCATCGGCTTCCTTCAAAACCAGCACATCGGCCTTCGCCGCCGCCGGACGCAACTGGCCCTCATCGTTGAAGTCACGGCCCGAAGCCACGCGGCGGCCATCAACCTGCGTCAAGCGTGCACGGAACGCCTCACCCGTACCAGCAACGAACTCACCGGAAACATCCCAATACTCGGCCGGAACGAACGCCATCCGTTCACGCTCACGCTCAACCACCAAACGCGTAGCAACAGACTGCACACGGCCCGCCGAAAGGCCCGGCCCCACCTTGCGCCACAGAACCGGCGAAATCTCATAACCGTAGAGACGGTCCAAAATACGGCGGGTCTCTTGCGCATCCACCAGATCCATATCCAGATCCCGCAGATTCTCAAGAGCACGCTGAACCGACTCTTTAGTGATCTCTGTGAACGTCATCCGGTACACCGGCACCTTAGGCTTCAAAACCTCCAAAAGGTGCCAAGAAATCGCTTCACCCTCACGGTCAGCATCCGTCGCCAGATACAAAGCATCAGCATCTTTCAGCTCACGCTTCAGATCCGTGACCCGCTTCTTCTTATCCGGGTACACCACGTAATACGGCTCAAAACCATGATCAACGTCCACAGCGAACTTACCCACGGAGGTCTTCTTCAACTCCGCAGGCAACTCTTTAGGTTGCGGCAAATCACGAATATGCCCCACAGACGCATCCACGACGAAGCCATCGCCCAAATACTTAGCGATGGACTTACTCTTCGCCGGGGACTCAACGATCACGAGTTTTTTACCGGTTTTATTCTTAGTGGCGGGCACTGCTCTCCTTGAAACCCGACATGTTCAACACACCGAACGGTGCGCTACTCAACAGTTCCTAACCCTAGCGTGCCAAACCGATCTCGCGCTTGTCACCACACATTCACGTGTCACCACGAGTTAATCTGTAGCGCTGAATCTAGGGTTGCGGCCCTGGGTTTACGGTTGCCGCGTTAGAACCCGTCTTCACCGGGGAACGGCTGCGTGCGGTCCGGCAAGCCTGACAGTAAATAGTATGTACGCCGGCGCGGAACGGCCGGGTCATCAGCTTCACGCGAACGAGCCGTGAACTCCTTCTCTAATTCGTTGATGCGCCGCAAAAACTCTTTCTCGTTCTCCTCATCTAGGAACAGCGACCCGAAATACATGTACGCCGATGCCGGGATCTCTGAATCATGGCGGCGGTTCTTCTCCCGGAACTCGATTTCCGCGACCAGTTTCTCCCGGTAGGTATCCAAACGGGTTTGCGCATAATTAGTCAGCTGCGAGTACTGCCCACCGCGGGAGGCCGTCACCACAGAATCCCCCATAGCCCGCCAATGCCGTTCACGGCCATCACTGTTGGCCCCTTTAGGTGGTGAAACCCGCTCCACCAGACCGAAACGCTCCAACTCACGCAAGTGATAACTCATCGCCGACGGGGTGAGACCCGTCAACTCCGCAAGCTCAGTAGCCGTACGCGTAGCCCGCGAACCTATCAGCTCATCGATCACCAAAACCCGCGCCCGATGCGTCAACGCCTTAATCGCTTTCGGGTCCGTCACCACAATCTGGCGGCCACCACCAGCCTTGAGCCCTGCAGCAGGAGTCTCTGCAGCAGGGGCCTCTGTGGCAGGGGTTTCTGTGGCAGGAGTTTCCTCCCCGGTAGGCTCCGGCGCATCGGTGTTTGCTGCATTGGTGTTTGCCGCATTGGTGTGTGTCGCGGCGGTGGTTTCAGCGGGGCTCGCTGATGTCGGCTCAGGAGCTTCAGGAGTAGGTAGCACGGATATCCCCCTGGCAACAGTGAGAAAGCCAGGAAGTACCCAGCACAAACACAATATGCAGAAAGAACTACAAATTAAATAATTATCTCACATTGTGGGATGGGTCACAGAAATAGCTCCAGACTCCGCTCATTCGATCACCAAGAGCCCTTGCCGCACCAACGTGGCCGCAAAATCAACCAAGTCCCGAACCTGCCGTTGCGTGCCGTGCTGGCCGGCTGCCGCATCGGCATCGGCATCGGCATCGAGAGCATCGTCCGTCATGAGTTCAACGACAGCGGCGGCTAATGCACCCACCGGAACATCACCATCGCAGGCTGAAACCAAACCAGCCTGTTCCGTCGTCAACGCATGCGTACGCCGCAGCCCCGAGCCCTGCCGCAACACGATCATCTGCGGATGCGGATCCAAAGGCCGCCCATACGTCTCAGTCGTCACATCCTCGGCAACGACAGCGCGCGCTGAGGCCACATCGAGCCCCACCAACGCATCGGCCGCATCAATCTCACGCTTCAACCACGGCCCCAAAGGGGAATCCACCTCACGCAAAACCTCCTCAAACACGCGCCCCACACCATGCGCACGCCCCACCTCCGGGCGCCTCAACCACACATAACCGAACCCCACGCCCTCAACATCACGCGAGGCGAAATCCTCAAGATACTCACCGAAACGACGCTGCGCTGCCACCGGATCCCGGTCCTCAGAGGCATCCCGCAACCACATCTGCGCATAGTCGGCAGGCGACTCAACATCACGCTGAATCACCCACGCCTCAAGCCCCTGAGGAGTCCACTCATCCAAACGCTGAGCCCAATGAGCACCGGAAGGGATCTCCCAGTTCGCCAGCATCTGAGCCGTACCGCCCGGCGCTAGAACATCACCCAAGCCGCGCCACAAAGTCTCAACCAGCTGATCCCCCGGCAAGCCCCCATCCCGGTACGTGAAACGGTCCTCCTCCGATTCCCCCACCGTACGCGGAGTAATCACAAACGGCGGATTCGACACCACCACATCAAACTGCCGCCCAGCCACAGGCTCCAACAACGAACCCTGCAGCAAAGTGAGGCGCGCATCCATATCAGCGGGATCGATAGCCAACTGCTCATAGTTCAGCAACGCATTGAAACGCGTGAACGCCAACGCACGCTCCGAAAGGTCAGTCGCCGTGACGTGCCCGGCATGCCGCAACAAATGAAACGTCTGAATACCGCACCCAACACCCACGTCCAACGCCGTATCAACGTCACGGCGAACCGTATTCGCCGCCAACGTCAACGACGCCTGACCAATCCCCAACACATGGTCCTTACGCAAAACACCCTCACGATGATGCGCCCCAACATCCGAAGCCACCCACAGCTCAAGCCCATCATCAGCCGCATGCGGGCGAAGATCTACAGCTGCCCGCACTCCGCCACCCGGGGCCGGCTCCACCAAGCCCAGCCGCATCAAACCCTCAACGCCAACACCCGGCATCGCTGCGCTCAGCTCAGCCGACTCAACCACACCACCCAACACGAAAACCCACACCAACGCCGCCAACCCGGCATCCGTTCCGGCGGTCGGCGCGCCGGCGGCCCGGGCCTGCTCGACAGCCCAGCGGGCAGCCGCCGGCTGCTCACGAACCAGCGCATCCATCGCGTCCTCGCCCACCAACGCAACCACCGCATCGAACGTGAAGCGTGCCGCCACCAAATCAGCGCGCAAAACATCAACATCAGAAACGGAAGAAAACACTGGGAGATCCGGAGAAACCATGACAACAGTCTAGGTAAAAGCTGTGAATTATTGCCGTTCACGGGACATACATTTCAGCGCACTCCTCGTTACCTACCAGTAGGTTGTAGGCTCAACACATGAACGGTATTGCAAGCGATGAGCTCATCGGCACCTGGGTCAACGGCTGGGCCGAAGCCCGAGGCTTCGACACCTACCACGAAGGACCAGTCCACGCCTACCGCCGAACAGGTCAAGACGAAGCCCACTGGGAATACGTAGTCCACGAACCCGACAACGAACTGCTGAAAAAGCTCGCACACATGATGCGCGAACACAGCGGTCAACGCCTCACCGTCTTCACCGAAGACCCAGACAGCATGCCCGAGAAAGTCCACGAAGTCGGGCTCAAAGTCGTAGCCAACCGCGAAGTCATGATGACCAGCCCCATGGCCGCGCAAGACGTCGAACCGCCCATCACCGAAGACAGCCTCGTCTGGCATGAAAAACGCGACGGCGCCCACACCTGGGTCTCCCTCCACCGCCGCGAAGACGGAGCCGTTCTCGCCTCCGGACACATGGCGGCCATCGGCGACTACGCAGTCTTCGACCGCATCGTCACCGCACCAGACCAGCGCCGCAAGGGCTACGGAACACTCGTGACCCGCTACCTCGCATCCGTCGCAACCGAAACCGAAGCCGAATACGGCCTCCTCGTCGCCTCAACCGACGGCTACGAGCTCTACCACCACCTCGGCTGGACCCTACTCGGCGCGATGCTCGCAGTAGAAACCCCAGAAGAAGCAGACGACGCCGCACGCACCGACCACACCAACTAACACGCGTGAGCTGACCCGTTGAGCTGCGGCAATACGTTTCGGCGCCGCCCCTCCCGCACCTTGGGAGGGGCGGCGCCACGGCTTTAAGCCCACATCCGTGAAACAAGACGGTTGTTGCGCGGCTGTGGATTGGCTGGCTGTGGGTTGGCTGGCTGTGAGGCGGGTGGGGCTCTGTGACGGCGTGGCTGTGGGAAGATGCAGGGGATATGAAAGATTTCCGGACACTGGTTCCCCTGCTGGGCCGCGGCGATGAACCCGAGACGCTACGGCACGTCCGAGTCATGCCCTCCCGCGAAGCCGAATATGCGCCGTGGCCCGAATGGCTGCACCCGGATGCCCGCCATGCCTGGGGTGAGGCCGGAATCCATCAGCCCTACCGGCACCAAGTCGAAGCCGCCAACCTCATCCACACCGGCCACGACACCATCATCGCCACCGGAACCGCCTCAGGTAAATCACTGGCCTACCTCATGCCGGTGCTCGATGCGCTGACCCGCGGAGTACGCATCAACACGACGCATCACGATGCGGGAGCCAGAGCGCCCCACAACGCTGCCGCCTCACCGGCGGCCAGCGTCCTTTCGGGTGGTCGCGGCGAAGCGACCGCCCTCTATATCGCACCAACCAAAGCGTTGGCCGGCGACCAACTCACCAGCATCGAGGAACTCGGCGTACCCGGTGTCAGGGCCGCAACATACGAGGGCGACACCCCGCCCGAAGAACGACGCTGGGTACGGGACCACGCCAACTTTCTTCTCACCAACCCAGACATGCTCCACTACGGGATCCTGCCCAACCACACACGGTGGGCACCGTTCCTACGGAAGCTCACGCACATCGTGGTGGACGAGGCGCATTCTTATCGCGGGGTTTTCGGTTCCCACGTTGCCGTTCTATTGCGGCGCTTGCTCCGGATCGCCGAACATTACGGCGCGGACGTGCGGGTGGTCGGGGCGAGCGCGACGAGCGCTGAACCCGCCGCGACATTCACGCGCTTGACGGGGCGGGAAGCGTGCGCGGTAACGCAGGACACCTCGGAGGCTGGGGAGACGACCGTGGTGCTGTGGGAGCCGCCGTTGACCGATCAACGTGGTGAGAACGGCGTGTTCTTGCGTCGCTCCCTCGTCGCTGAAACCGCTGACTTGCTGGCGAACCTCGTCTCTGGGCATGTACGGACTCTGGCGTTTATCCGCTCCCGGAGGGGTGCCGAGGCGATTTCCGCTTCGACTCGCCGGCTTCTAGAAGAGGTCGATGATTCCCTGCCGGGTCGCATCGCGGCTTATAGGTCAGGGTATTTGCCGCAGGAACGCCGCGCTTTGGAAGACGCGTTACGCTCGGGTGAGCTACTCGGGGTCGCATCGACGTCCGCGCTTGAATTGGGTATCGACATCGCGGGTCTGGATGCGGTGCTGGTGGCGGGCTGGCCGGGTACGCGCGCCTCGTTCTTCCAACAGATTGGGCGTGCCGGCCGCGGCGGGCAGGAGTCTTTGGCCACGTTCATTGCAGGCGACGACCCGCTCGATGCGTTTTTGGTTCATCACCCGGAAACGTTGCTGGATTCCGGGGTTGAGGCGAGTGTTTTCGACCCCGCCAACCCTTATGTTCTGCAGCCACATTTGGCCGCGGCTGCCGCTGAGCTTCCCTTGACAGTCAACGATATGAGCTTGTTTGGGGATACCGCGCGGGAACTGGTTGAGGATCTGGAGGAACGCGGTATTTTGCGTCGCCGCCCATCGGGGTGGTTTTGGGTTCACGCTGAGTCTGCTCACGAGTTCGTGGACCTGCGTTCGGTGGGTGGCGGCCCGATGCAGGTCATCGACTCCCAGACGGGTGCCGTGATCGCGACGATGGACTCTTCACAGGCGCACTATCAGGCTCATGAGGGTGCCGTGTATTTGCATCAGGGCAAGCGCTATGTGGTTGATGTTTTAGATGAGGAGAACCACGTGGTCCTCGCTACCGCGGCTGAGCCTGATTTCTATACTCAAGCCCGCGATGTCACGAGCGTGAAAGTCCTGGATGTGACGCATGAGGAGAAATGGGGCGAGATAGGCGTCTACTACGGGGACCTACTGGTGACAACGCAGGTGGTTTCTTTCCAACGTAAAGCGTTGATTTCTAACGAGATTTTGAGTGAGGAGCCACTTGAGCTTGAGCCGCGTGAGCTGTTCACCAAAGGCGTGTGGTTCACGATCCCTGAGCCGCGCTTACATTCGGCTGGAGTTCAGGCTGGCGCTATCCCTGGTTCGTTGCATGCCGCGGAGCATGCCGCGATTGGTCTGTTGCCGTTGTTGGTCACGAGTGACCGTTGGGACATTGGCGGGGTCTCTACCGCGATGCACATTGATACTGAGTCGCCCACCATTTTCGTCTACGACGGCCACGCGGGTGGTGCGGGTTTCACCGAGCGTGCTCACGCGATGGCCCCGTTCTGGCTGGAGGCTACACGGGATGCGATCCGCACATGCGAGTGCTCTTCAGGCTGCCCTTCCTGTGTTCAGTCCCCTAAGTGCGGTAACAAGAACAACCCTCTAGATAAAGCCGGTGCGATCGCTCTGCTGAGCGAAATCCTGCGTTTCGTACCCGCTCACCGTAAACGCCGCTGAGCGCTATTTGCTCCCCCTCCGTATTCTTCCGTGTTTCATTCCGCTTCCTCGATTGTTGGTGGTCCGGCGTAAGACTCAGCTTGCATCGCGGGTAAGGGCCATCCTTTGAACCATCCGCTCCTGTGAGCTTTCGTGACGATACGAACCGTGGCCCCTTCGCCAACCAACAATGTGCATGTGGTGAGTTCGGACTCGTGCTTGGCAGCTATCGTTGCGGCGAGCGCGCACGGGTTTCCTGCTGAGATGACTCCGCGGTGTGCGTCCGCGGCGGCGAGCGCGGCGAGGTCTGCCGCGGTTTTAGCTCGCGCTTGGTCCGCTGCGGAAACAGCCCACATCGCAACGCTGAGCGCTGCCAGCAGGCCGAAGACCAAGAGGCCGATCACCAGCGCCGTAGCGGCACCGGTTTCCTGCGTCCAATCCTCACGTGGGATCTTCTTGCGGGAGCTATCTTCACGTGGCTGTTGTTCACCGGTTCTCAGCGGTTTATTTGAGCGCATCGCTGACTACCTCTTCAACGCGTGCGGTCGCGGTGGCTTGCACGGGGATTCCAGGGCCGAGGAATTTCCATAGTTTGACGGTGTTCTTCACCTCAACGGTGACCCATTCGTTGCTGCGTTGGACTCGGTGGGTCGCACCAGCCCCCGCGACTCGCGCAACATCGACGTGCGCTCCCCTGGCTTCTTCCCTGGCCGCGATTCCGGCCGCGTGTTGGGCACGCACCTGCGCAGTCCCCACCGTCGCGACGGCCCCTACAAAGGCCAGCAACAGTACGAGGGCAGGCAGGAGGACAGCGAACTCAGCTGTGACAGACCCTCGCGCCGCGCGACCGTGCCCGGAGCAGCTCTGCATGGAGTAACCCTGCGGCGGGTAACCCTGCGGCGCGTAACCCCGTGCAGGATGGTTCCGCGTTTGCCGCATCGGGGCTGGCACTCCGAGCGGTTCCAGCGGCTGCTCTACCACCACGCTGCGTGGGTGAGCGTGTGTCCCGCTCGGGTGGGCCTCTGTCCTGCTCGGGTGGGTCCCTATGCCGCGTGGGTGGATCTGCACGCCACGCTTGCGGGTCTGGTCGGATGACGAGTTCATTGTGTCCTCCTGCCTGCTTGATGTTGTGCCGTCTATGAGCCGAGGGCTTTGGAGATCAACCCCATCAACATTCCCTTGACTTGGCCTCCGCTCAAGATCGTCACCAGCAGCCCCGCAAAACCAACGGCGGCCAGCGTGACGATCGAAAACTCAGCGGTCGCGATCCCTGCTTCGGGGTCGAGAATCTGCCGAGGTTGCGTCCTTCGCTGTGACTGCGGCTGTGTGTGCCGCAGCGGTTGTGGCTGTGGCGATGCGGTTGCGGTGCGGTTCTTTTCCATGTGGTCCTCCTGACCGTTTGAGGTGTTGTGGATCGTGTTTATTACCGGGAACTACCCGGTTCTTATCGGGTGTTGCCCCGATGTTTAGAGTCTTCCGGCTGCGGTGATACTTCTGGGTTGTGGAAGAGAATCTGTGGATGGCCCCACCTGGAATTCAGAGCCGTGGATAACGGAACTGCGTCTGCACTGGCACCTGTACCTACTCGCCCGCATATCTGCCGGGCCTAGCACACGCCGTGAATGCAGAATGCTGCGTTATTGGTTCCACGGTTGGAGCGCGAGAGCTACCGGGATCACGCCGAGGCATATAAATGCGGGGAGGGCGCAGAGCCCGAGTGGGATCACCACGCGCACACCGAGGCGTTCCGCTTGGGCCTTCATCCGGTCTTCGTTCGCGGCGCGTTGATGTTTACTCGACTGTCTCAACAGTTCGGCCACGGGCGCTCCGGTGCTCCTGGAGACCTGGATGAACGAACCTAGTTGTTGGGCGTTTGGTGCGTAGCTGAACGCTTTTTCGCCTTCTATGCCCCACGCCAGCGCGGTAGCGACCCGGTTGAGCCCTAAAGCGTTACCGGTCGAGTTATCCAGCGTCGCCAACGCGTACTCGAGGGACATGCCTGATTCGATGCATAAGGCCAGGGCCTCGGCTATCAACGGCGCATATTCGGCATCCCCAAAATCATCCGCTAACGAACTCGCCGGATCGCGCGGCAAGGGATTCGCAGAAGACCGAGCCGAAGGGCTAGCAACCTGTTCGCTGCCCCTGGGGTGCGTCGTGGTTAGGCGTTGCCTCCCGTTGGATCGCGGGGCCCACGCCAGGATCGCCACAGCCAGCATCCCGGCACAGATCCATGCGCTCAGCGTCATCGTGGAACCTGGCTGCGCTGTAAGGATCAGTGTTGTCATGAGCCGGCCTCGGTGGTGTTGTAGGACATTTTTCGGATGAGGTGCCGCGACCATATGAGGGATGCGGCCCAGAGCAGGCAACCGGCGAAGAGGCACACGTGCCCTGCAGTGGTCGTGAACAGGGTCCCTACCGGGTCGGCTCCTAGTAGTTGCGCCATGAGGAGTCCACCCAGCGGCAAGAGTGCGAGAATGCGGCGGGTCGTCTGGGCCGCGGCTATCCCGGTGACTTGGCTGCGGATAGCCGCCGCCCGGGCTTGGGCGTGTGATGCCAGCGCTTCAAGCAATTCAGCATGAGCAATCCCGGTGGCTTCTGCCAACTGTTGGGCCCAGTACACGTGCCGCAGCATCGCCGGTAGTTCATGCTCATCCGGGTTCGTTCTCTTGAGGCCTGTAAGAGTCAATGGGGCGCCAAGAGCTATACGCGATGCGGTCATTGAAGCGGCGTGATGCCACGCCTCTAACTCACGTGCATGAGCCCGTGTTGAAGCGGGGCCGGCAGTTGCTTGGGTTTCAACCTCGAGTGCCGAGGTGAGGGCTTCCCACGCGTAGCGGTGGTGCGCACCTGAACGCATGAGTGACGCGAGCGTTGAGATGACCCGTTGGGCGATGTCATAGGTGACTGCGAGCTCTTCGCTGGGTTCCTCACCCGCTTCTTCTCGCCGATCTTCGCGTGGCACTGCACGCCGCGATGTAGCCGAGGGGTGTTCAGATGCCTTGCCTGTTGATGTCTCCGGGTTGATGGATGAGGTGGCACGGGAGGCCGCGCTCGTTCGGAGGGAGGTTCCTGCCGGCGAGCGCCTGGCGCCCCACCCCTTCCATGACAGTATGCTGACGAACAAGAGTGTTGCGGCAATCCACGCGTACATCACGGCCGCTCCGCCTTCCCGGGGATCCACAGCCCGTCGGCACCCAACCCAGGTGCATCCACGCGTTGAGGGGCACCGGTTTCATTGGCGACATAGTGGACGTCAATCTCGAGCGAACCTTCTTTAGTGAGCCGTAGCGAACCTAGTGCGGACGGGCCTCGTCCGCGATCTGTTCGTTCCACGTGGATCACTGTGGCGATCGCGCTCGCTGCCTGCAGTGCCGTGGTGCTCGGGCGCCACCCGGCGAGCGACCCTAACGCGATCAGGCGTGCTGGGACATCGTTGATCGAGTTCGCGTGTACCGTAGCGCCCGCGCCGGTGTGTCCGGTGTTCAACGCCATGAGGAGGTCCTGGATTTCCGCGCCGCGGCACTCGCCGACAATCAGCCGGTCCGGCCGCATACGCAGCGCCTGCCGTACGAGTTCTTGCAACGTGACCTCGCCCGTTCCTTCCGCGTTGGGTTGCCTCGCCTGCATGGAAACCGTATGCGGATGGTGGGGCCGCAGTTCACGCGAGTCCTCGATCATAATGAGCCTCTCGCTGGCCACACATTCGGCCAGCATCCCGGAAAGCAGAGTTGTTTTTCCTGCACCGGTGCCGCCGCTGATCATGAATGTTTCCCTCTGTTCAACCACCCGTTTCAGTACGGGAACCCAGGCTTGCTGCGGCCCCGCCAACATCTCGCCGAGCCGCGCTTGCGCCGGGCTAGGGACGCGGATCGATAAAACAGGGGCATCAACGATGGGCGGCAACACAGCGTGCACTCTGTAGCCGTCCACCACCGCGTCGCCATACGGGTGGGCAGTATCCAACGCACGCCCTGCCCTGCCAAGCACCCGCACCGCTATACCCACAACCTCCGCAGGTTCCAACCACACCCCAGTTCGCTCTAAACCTGCCGTTTCATCGACCCAAACACAGCCATCAGAGGTCACCAGAACATCGCTCACCCCAGGCTTCTCCGCGAACTCCGCGAGCGGCCCCAAACCAGTCAGATTCCGTTGAACCGTTTGCGCAGCCTCACGTAAAGCACCCGGCCCACGCACCACCCCGTCCGAAGACAACAGGCTCGCGATCACCGACGGATCGGCCCGCTCACCCCGCTCGAGCAACTGCTCCCGCACATGGTTCGTCACCTCGTGCGAATACCCACCCCAGCCCCCGTGCCGCAGCACCGTCCGGCCATCCCGTTCACGTGGCGCCCCCATCAGGCTGCCCTCCTCGAACCACCGGCAACCATGTGTCCAATACTTCGCCCCTCTTCCATCTGCGGGATCCACAGTTTCCGAGCCAACGCCCGGGCACCCGCAACAACCCTGCGTCCCTGAATACTCCCAGCCCACGCCGCACCCACCTTCGCGGCCTCCGTACGAGAATCACAGCCACGCGGCCCAACCCCCACAACACTCCAACCAGGACCCACCACAAGACCACCCGCCCCACCACCAGCCGCCGCCCACGGCCTCTGCAAACACACGATGCGCTCGCCGTGCCGCCTCGCGCCGCCCGCTGCGCTCAAGGCGCGCAGAGAGACCGGTCCGCGATCGACGAGCACCACGTCCACGGCTCTCGAGAACGCGGCGACGGCAAGAGAAAGGCTCTCCTCCCCCAGTTCGCCGCCCGTATCGGGTGGGAAGGTGACAAGATATGCGCCCGCCAGCCGAGGCAATAGTTCAAGCGTGCTGGCCGCTGGGCCGTCTTCGATCGCGGCCAACACCGCCGGCCAGCGCAGTCCGCCCGGGGCGGCCCAACACGTGTCCGAGGACGGATCCGCGTCCAGGATCGCAACCGACCAGCCGTGGTCCCCCATCGCTTTGGCGGTACCCGCAACGACCGCCGCGCTATTGCGCGATCCGGGGCCATCGGCGATCTCGATAACCTGCCCCATGACCGGGCCGTGCCGGCTACCCCACACGATCTTGCTCAACAGTTCAGCACCCGCAGGCATCACGATCGGATGCGCTCCCGGATGCCTGGCCGCCGCCGCATACACCGCGGCGGAATCAATCCCAACGAAACATATCTCGGCACCGCTGGCTACCGGGGGTGCCGCCGTGTGAACACCACTCACTTCCACCAGGTGCGCCACAACATCAGGGTTCCCGCGCAACGTGCACGCATCGTCTGTGTTTGCGTCGGTGAGTTCAAGCCCCAGCCCATGCACCACCACGGCCGCTTCACCCCGAACGTCACAGTTCGGACGGCCGCCGCCCAGGCCACTGTTCCTCGCCGCCACGCCACCCAGCGTCATGCTGCCCACCGCCATACCAGCCAGATTGTCCGGCCCTTTCGGCTCAGCTGCGGGATGCCACATCACGATGGGCTTGCTGGCCGGTGCACGCCGGTGCCGGTGGGTCTGAAGCATGCGTGTGGGTGCCGCACTTGTGCGCGGGTCCGCGCCAGAGGCCCGGCCTTGATCGGGGCCGGCGCGGCGCGCTTGAGACGCGCGCCTTTCCCGGGGCGGGCGGTGAGAGCGAGCATCGCCTGAGGTGTTGGTGAGAGTCCACATGCACCCAGCACAACGTATGTGCCACCCGAATGGCGCTGCACATCAAAAACTGTGGAAGAAGGGCGCTATCGACGCGCGTGTGGATTCCGGGACTAGCAGGTCCGCAGCGCCCTGCGCCCTTCACGCGAGCCCACGCCAATAACCGCCGTGGTCGCTACGTATACCTGTTTCAGGTTTTAGGCTTGACCTTCACGGGGTTGGCTGCCGGGCGCATCCACCCGGTTTCGAGCCAACCGGCATCGGTGAGGATCGAGGTGAGAACGGTCGCGGTGAAGCCCCACAAGAGGCCCTGTTGCAGGCGGTAGGCCGGCATGCGGAACGGTTTTCCGTTGCGTTCGAATTCGGTGATGCACCGTACGTCTGCGCTCAAGAGGTCGGCCACGGGTGTGCGGAAAACATCAACGGATTCATTCACATCAACGGGGGCGACCTTGCTTGGTTTCTCCCACACCGCCAATACCGGGGTGACCTCGTAGCCGGACACGGTCGGTGTTACCGGTAGGGTCCCCAGAACCGTGACTCCTTCAGGGTCCAGCCCGGTTTCCTCAACTGCTTCACGCAACGCGGTATCGACCAGTGTGGCGTCGCCTTCTTCCCAGCCGCCACCCGGGAACGCGATCTGCCCTGCATGCGAACGCAAGCCGTCGCTGCGGCGTAGCAGCAAGACATCCAGATCAGCGGGCACTACCTCGGAAGAATGCACCGCCGGCACCGAGTCAAGAGCACCAAACAACACCAGCACAGCCGCCCGCTTACGCACCGGGAACTTACCGCGCAACCGCGCATACATCGGCAACCGTTCAACATTTCCTTCTGAACCGCTTCCACCGGGCCCGCCTTCGAGGCCTGATTCACCCCCGCGCACGCCTGCATACATATCGACAACGGCCTGGAGTTGTTCGCGTACTGTGCTCATGCGTTCAGCCCGTACCCCATCGCGCGCAGCTGCCGGCGCGAATAACCTTCAACCATCAGCCGGTGCAGCTCTTCACGGCCCGGGGCGAGCTCGTACTTCAAAAGCTTCTTCGCCTCTTCCGGGTCGGTTTCCCCTTCGCCATACGATGGGCACCACTGCGCTACGGGGCACGCCCCGCACGCTGGCCGTTGGGCGTGGCAGATGCGGCGGCCGTGGAAGATGAGGTGGTGGGAAAGGTTGGTCCAGTCTTTCTTTTCGAACAGCTCCCCCACTTGGTATTCGACCTTGACCGGGTCGGTTTCCTTAGTCCACGCGAAGCGGCGGGCGAGCCTGCCAAAGTGGGTGGCCACCCTGATTCCGGGGTGCCCGAACGCGTTACCCAACACCACGAAAGCCGTCTTGCGGCCCACACCGGGCAGGGTTACGAGGTAGTCGAGATCGTCCGGGACCTCACCGCCGGTGTCTTCCATGAGGGTCCGGGCGAGGTTCTGGATGTTCGCGGCTTTGGTTTTATAGAAGCCCGTGGCCCGCACCACGTCTTCGACCTCGCTCAGGTTCGCGCCAGCCAACGATGCCGCGTCCGGCCAACGCCGAAACAGCTCCATGGTGACTTGGTTGACTTTCACGTCAGTGGTTTGCGCTGACAAGACAGTCGCTACGAGCAGCTCGAAGGGGTTCTCGAAGTCCAGTTCCGGAACCACGTACGGGTATTTCGTTGCCAGTTCGCGGTTGATTTTCCGGGCACGTCTCTTGCGCCCCAATGGGGTTTCGCGTTCCCACATCCGTTCCCGCTTCTCGGCAGGGGTGAGTCTGCGTGCCATGCCGGTGGTATCCCTTCCTTGGCATGCGCTGGCGGCATGCTCTGGTCTTGCGTTGCAGTTTCACGTTCCGGTTTCATACTCTGAGAGCATGATGCGTCTCACTTCACCCTACCGGTAGGCCACCGCTACGTCCCGCCTGATGCTCGTCTTGCACACCTGCCCGGTAACGGCCCCGTAGGCCGCTGCCTAGTGCGTTCTGTTTTGTGTCTGCTGATTTGCTCCTGAGAGAAAGCCCGTGTATCTCTATTTATAGGGTGACCTGCCTCACATAAGATGGAAGCTAAGTGATCCAGATCACCAACTGTCTTATCGCTTACTTGTCCTGAGGAGTCTCCATGTCAGAGAACACGGCAATGGATAACCTGAGCCATGAGGATCGCTCGTTCCCTCCTGGCCCGGATTTCGTGAAGAACGCCGTCGCACACGCAGACCTTTACGAGCGCGCCGCGCAGGACCGCTTGGGCTATTGGGCGGAACGTTCGCGTGAGGCATTGACGTGGGCTGAGGATTTCACCACGGTTCTCAACGATTCTGAGGCGCCTTTCTATAAGTGGTTTGAGGACGGCAAGCTCAACGCTGCGTATAACGCTGTGGACCGTCACGTTGAGGCCGGAAACGGTGATCGTGTAGCGATCTATTTCGAGGACGAGACCGGCGCGACGTCAACCTACACGTACGCCGAGCTCGCTACGGCCGTGAAGAAGGCCGCCAACGCGTTCAGTGAGCTGGGTGTTGGTTCTGGGGACCGCATCGCTGTCTACATGCCGATGATCCCGGAGGCCGTGATTACGATGCTGGCCTCAGCCCGCCTCGGCGCGATCCACTCGGTTGTGTTCGCTGGTTTCTCTGCGGATGCTTTGCGTTCGCGTGTGGATGATGCGGAAGCCAAGCTGGTTGTCACCGCTGACGGGAACTGGCGCCGTGGGAAGCCGAATCCGGTCAAGAAGGTTGTGGACGCCGCTCTTGAGGCTGATGGCCACACGGTGACTAACGTTGTGGTTGTACGTAACAACAAGGAAGAGCCTGAAACATGGGTTGATGGCCGCGATGTGTGGTGGCACGAGGTCGTGGAGAACGCTTCAGATGAGCACACCGCTGAAGCGTTCGAGGCCGAGCATCCGCTGTTCATCCTCTACACCTCGGGAACCACAGGTAAGCCGAAGGGTATTCTGCACACCACCGGCGGCTACCTGACTCAGGCCGCGGTCACCGCGAAAGACACGTTCGATCTGCACCCAGAGACTGACGTTTACTGGTGCACCGCGGACATCGGCTGGATCACCGGCCACTCGTATGTCACCTACGGCCCGCTCATCAATGGCGCCACGATGTTGATGTACGACGGCACGATGGACACCCCGGATAAGGGCCGTTGGTGGGATCTTGTTGAGAAGTACAAGGTCACCATCATGTACACCGCTCCAACCGCTATCCGTACCGCTATGAAGTGGGGCCGCGAGATCCCTGACGCCCGCGACCTCTCGTCGTTGCGCGTGCTCGGTTCCGTGGGTGAACCGATCAACCCGGAAGCGTGGATGTGGTACCGCGAAGTCATTGGCGCGAACAACGGCGCCGGTACGGATGGCGCGCCGGGCCCACGCAAGGAATACCCCGCCCCGATCGTGGATACGTGGTGGCAGACCGAAACCGGCGCCCACATGATCAGCCCGCTACCGGGCGTCACGGCAACCAAGCCTGGCTCCGCGCAGACCCCTGTTGCGGGCGTGACCGTCGATGTTGTGGACGATTTGGGCACCCCGCTCGGCAACGGCGAAGCCGGCCTGCTAGTGATCAGGGAACCGTGGCCGTCCATGTTGCGCGGCATCTGGAACGACCCAGAACGCTATAAGGAAACCTACTGGGACCGCTTTGGCGACATGTACTTTGCAGGCGATGGTGCCAAGAAGGACAAGGACGGCGACCTGTGGCTCATGGGTCGTGTGGATGACGTCATGAACGTTTCCGGGCACCGCCTCTCCACCACCGAAATCGAGTCTTCACTCGTCGCTCACGAAGCGGTCGCTGAAGCCGCGGTGGTCGGTGCCGCGGATGAGACCAAGGGCGAGGCGGTTGTCGCGTTCGTGATCCTCAGCAGAGACGCCGATTCCTGGCCTGAAGACATCACGGAACAGCTGCGCCAGCACGTCGCTACCGACATCGGCGCGATCGCCCGCCCGAAGGCCGTATTCGCAGTACCTGAACTTCCAAAGACCCGCTCCGGCAAGATTATGCGTCGCTTGCTCAAGGACGTCGCTGAAGGACGCCCAGCAGGTGATTCCTCGACGTTGGCGGACACCACGGTGATGAACCAGATTTCCGAATCGATGCGGAATAAGGGCTAATTCCTCACCGGGGTACCCCGACGCGCGTAAACGGCGTGGCTGGAAACTTCCCCGCCAGGCCACATAAAAACGATGCGGTGGACAGACGAACTGTCCACCGCATCGTCCTTTAAAACTTGCTGCCTTGTTACTCGCAGGAATCCGTCGGTTGATACTGGCAGGAACCGGCAGGAACCTACTCGCAGGTGCCTGTTGGCACGGCGGCGGTCCGGTTCGGGGCTTCGGCAACGATGGTTTTGAGTTCATCGTTGGTGATCGCATAGCCAACGTTGTCTTCATCCTTGGACTTAGCGAAGATCATTCCACTGAACTTGCCGTCATCATCCACGAGCGGGCCGCCAGAGTTACCGCGTTTGACGTCAGCGGCGAGCTGGTACACGTCCACAGAAGATGAGCCGTTGCCGTAAATGTTAGGCAACTGGGCCGCCGCGCGTTGCTTCACAGCGGCATGCGAAACCGTGTACGGGCCGCCGGCAGGGAAGCCCATGAACGTAGCGTGATCCCCAGCGCGCAGGGTTGGCCCCATCTCAAGCGGCTGCATTCCGAGCCCATCCACCGCGATCACGGCGATGTCTCTGCGTGGATCGAAGGTGACCGTCCGGCCCGTGAGTGCGCGACCATCCGGGGTCTCGACAACGGGTTGTTCGATGCCGCGCACAACGTGGGCGTTAGTGATCAAACGGTCTGGCGCGATCGCGAATGAGGTGCCTGTCTGGTTCACGCCACACGCGCTCGCGATACCGGAAACACGCGCGATGGAATCTTTCGCGGAGTGCTGCTGCTCAGTAGTCTGGGCGCCTTCCGGGATTGAGGCATGCGGTGACGCTGCAGGCGACGGATCCCCTGGGGCCGGGCCGGAAAGAGAGAGCTTCGGAACGGAGATTTCCGGCAGCTCGAGCGCGGCCACCGCCAAGCGAGCCTCGCCGAATGCGCGCTCCATAACCTCCGGCGTGGTGTCACGCACCGACTGAACCACTTTGGAATTAGCTAGCTGCGGCGAAAGCCACGGCATCCCCAACGCAGACCACGTGAACGCGAGAGCTGAAATAGTGATCCAGGTCGCCACGAAATACAACACGGAACCACCCAAGCGGTCCCACCAACGCGGGCGAGGACGGTCCATCCAACGCCGGATCTGCGCCGCCGTCGCTTCGCCGAGCCCCTGGCCGAGCGCCAACAAGACAGCGAATGTCAAGAATAGGCCGGCGGCACGCCACGCGGGGTCTTGAATCCAGCGGGCCATCAATGGGACGCAGAAAAACGCCGCGGTAGCCCCAGCCAGAAAACCCGCTGTGGCACCTAAAGAAACAAGGAACGCTTTACGCCAACCGGTCCATAACTGGGCGATGATCAGAATGATCAGAATCCAGTCGATGAGGTGCAGACCTAGAAACACCGCACCCCCTCCATGCGTCGCTACGTTCCTACGGCGCCACACGATTTCAATCGCGGCGCTCAGTAATGTGGCACGGCACGCAACTTTACACGCACCTGCCGTGCTGAACATCCTAACTAAGCACGCACGGCCAACCTCACCTTCTTTGCAGAACGTTATGTAATTGTTTTCAAAATAGTGAGGCGCGGCCGAAATCTGCTTGCAAGACGTGTCATGCGGCACAATAGTATTGAACGAAGGCCATAAATCTGCAATTTCTGAAGGAGACCCATGGACATCGAGGTCCTTCGCCGGGCGCCGCTGTTCGCGCATCTGAGCGACGAAGCTTTCAACGTTCTGACCGAAGAACTCACCCAGGTCGATCTGACCCGTGGCATGTCCGTCTTCCACGAAGGCGATCAAGGCGATCAGCTCTACGTGATCATTTCCGGCAAGATCAAGCTTGGTCGCACTGCCGCAGACGGCCGTGAGAATCTTCTGGCCCTCCTCGGCCCGGGCGAACTGTTCGGCGAGATGGCGCTGTTTGATCCGCATCCGCGTAACGCGACAGCTACCGCCGTAACCGAGACCCACCTCGCTGGCCTGCGCCACGAAAACCTGCGCCGTGCACTTGCCACCAACCCTGAGGTTTCCGCGCAGCTACTGCAGGCGCTGGCCCGCCGCTTGCGCCGCACCAACGATTCGCTGGCAGACCTCGTGTTCTCCGATGTTCCAGGACGCGTGGCGAAAGCCCTCCTGGACCTCGCGGACCGTTTTGGCCGCCCGACTGCGGACGGGATCCTCGTTCCTCACGAGCTCACCCAGGAAGAGCTCGCTCAGCTGGTTGGCGCTTCCCGCGAGACCGTGAACAAGGCACTGGCTGAGTTTGTGCAGCGCGGCTGGCTACGGCTTGAGGCTCGCGCCGTCGTAATCCTCGATGCCCAGCGCCTCCGCCAGCGTTCACGCTAGGCATCCAGGAGTCCTAGGTGTCCCGGCGCTGTTCAGGCGGATGGTCTGTCACGAGTTTTAGTCCCCACTCGAATCCGCCAACCATCCGGTGAATCAGCTCCATACGCCCGTGCGACCATGCACGCGGTTGTGACATGAACGCCACCAGACCGCGCGCGTGGTTCACTTCTTCCATGACGGCCTGGATTGGCGGGGCTACAGCCTCAGACCAAGGTGCCGCGTTCTTCGTAGCCGAGTTCATCGCAACCATGCTCGCCGTTGCTGGGCGGCTAGGGTCCGCATTGCCAGGCCATGCCGCGCCAGGCTCGATGCTGGGTGCGGGGCCGTCCGGTTCTGCGATCTGCTTGGCGGCCTCATCGCGGTCTACCGAGACCCACGCACCCCAGCCGTCGCCGCCTGGGGGTAGGGAGACTTCCTGACCTACCGGCAAAGCGATAGCGAATACGGTGCTCTCGACCCTGCGCAGAGCATAATCGGCGCTTTCCCACCGGCACACGAATCTCAACAGATCAGTGCGCAATCCCCATCCGCGATGCTCGATCCATTGAGAGAAACGCGTGCTGTCGGCCTGGATCTCAGACCGTGCCGTGGTCCATTCAGCGCTACCGAGCGAATCCACGATGTCCACATCCGAGACCCCTGCAAGCAGGATCCCTGTCTCGAGGAACAACCCCCGTACCGCGGCCATCACCGAGCGGCGCGCACCTGCAACGTCATCGGTACCGATCCTGGCGGCCCATTCGCGTGCGGAAGGCCCAAACCATCGCACGTTGTCGTCATCGACCGGCTCGACCAGCGCCGATGGCGGCGCGATCGACCCCAACGGCGAGTCCGGTTGCCGCTGCGTAAGCCATGTGACCAGGCCGTGGGATTGCTGATCCAAAACCATGACCTGGCTCGCGTGCCGCACCCTCACCGGATGCGGATGCTCAAGCTCAAACCAGTTCCGGGCCGCGGCCCTCTCCCACCGTGGAACCGGATACACCCGGCGGTTCAGCGCCAAAGGGCGATACAGACGCTTCAATCGAATGCGACGGTGACTTCGACTTCAACGGGAGAATCCAGCGGCAGAACCGGAACGCCAACCGCTGAACGCGCGTGAGTGCCCGCTTCCCCGAAGATCTCACCCAACAGTTCGGAAGCGCCATTGACTACACCCGGTTGCCCCGTAAAATCAGGAGTTGAAGCCACGAACCCGGTGACCTTGACAACGCGAGTCACACGGTCCAAGGAGCCCAGTTCCGAACGGATCGCAGCCAACGCGTTGATCGCCGCGGTACGAGCCAAGCCATACGCCTGCTCCGCGCTGACCTCGCCACCGACCTTGCCGGTTGCCGGCAACTGGCCGTCCACCATCGGCAACTGGCCTGAGGTCTGGACCGTACCGTTGAACGTCACCGCAGGAACATAAGCCGCCAACGGCTTCACAACCTCCGGCAACTCAATCCCTAACTCGCTCAGCCGCTGCTCGAAAGAGCCCTGCTTCCCGCTGCCTTCTTGGCCTGCAGATGCCATCACAATCCCCCACTCAACTCAGCTATATAGCTACGTGTTTATGTCAGTCCCGAGCGCTTACTCAGCTTCGAATGGACGCTTAAAGTAGCCCACCAAGTTCACTGCCGGTGCGGAAACAATCTCAGCGCCGGTCGCCGGAGCCGCGGAACCAGCGGCAGGCATCGAAACGACCTGTACCAGTTCCCAGCCCTGCTTGCCGAAGTTATCCAAAATAGCTTTAGTGTTATGCACCATCAAAGGTGCCGTGAAGTACTCCCACTTAGTCATGCTTCTAAGCCTAACCCGCTCAACACTTGTACGTGAGCGCTTCCGTACGCATGCAAGCTACATCCACAGGCTCTTGTGAATACATCCACAGTCTGACCCGCTTCTAAGGTCCCTCCGGTACGCTAGAGCCTATGTCCCAAGGTAAGTCCCTCATGAGCACGTCTACCTCAACCGTGCGTAGACTCATCGGATTCTTGCTCGCGAGCGTCCTCGCTGGCGCCCTCACGGCAGGCACCCTGGTGCCTCTCGTGGTATTCACTGGCACAGCGACCAACATGGCTTCTGACGCTTACGCATCGATCCCGTCGTTCCCTAAGACGACGTCGGTGCCTGAGTCCTCGGTTGTTTATGACCGCAACGGCAAGGTCGTGGCGAAGTTCTTCGCGCAAGACCGCAAGCCAGTCAAGCTCAAAAATATTTCGCCTTGGATGCAGAAAGCGATCGTCTCCGTTGAAGACGAGCGTTTCTACGAACACGGTGGTGCGGACCCGCGCGGTATTTTGCGTGCAGCTGTAGCTAACTTGGCGGGCGCCGGCGGCCAGCAGGGTGCGTCCACACTGACCCAGCAGTACGTCAACAACCGCAATATCCTCAACCAGATCGCTGACGGCGTTCCAGCTTCCGAGCTGACTATCTCCGGCAACAAGTCCGTTGCCGATAAGGCTCGGGAAATCAAGTGGGCCAACGAGATCGAGCAGACGATGAGCAAGGACGAGATCCTCGAGGGCTACCTCAACCTCGTCTTGTTCTCCGGAACCACCTACGGTGTCGAAGCCGCCGCGCAGCGTTTCTTCTCGATCCCTGCGAAGAAGCTCAGCATTGAGCAGTCCGCGATGCTCGCTGGCATGGTTCAGCGCCCGGGCTACTTCAACCCGCTCACTAACCCTGAAGCGACCAAGCAGCGCCGTGATGCCGTGTTGAGCCGTATGTTGCACAACGAGGTGATCACCAAAGAACAGTACGACAAGGCTGTCAAGAAGGACTTGGGCCTGAAGCCTTCTGACACCAAGTCAGGCTGCACGGCCGCGAAGGAAGCCCCATACTTCTGCACGTACGTGTACTGGGAAATCTTGAAGAACCCGGAGTTCGGTAAGACCCAACAGGACCGCGAATACCTGCTCCTCAACGGTGGCCTTCAGATCCACACAACCTTGGACATGAAATTGCAGAAGGCAGCGAATAAGCAAGTCCGCGAGGCAGTTCCAGAAGGCGATAAGGGCGGCTTGGGCTCCGCAATCGTCTCGCGTGACAACAAGACCGGCGACATCCTCGCGATGGCTCAGAACACGCGTTTCGGAACCAGCGAGAAGAACCCTGCCGCCTACACCGAATACAACTTCACCACTGACCGCTCCCACGGCGGCTCAGGTGGCTTCCAGGGTGGTTCTACCGCTAAGCCGTGGACCGCGATGGCCTGGATCGAAGCCGGCAAGAGCGTGAAATCCACCGTGAACGCGTCCCGCCGTAACTACAGCGGCACGTCGTGGGATGCCTCGTGCCTGCCGGGCAAGCGGTACAAGATCTTCAAAGAGTGGGATGTCGGCAACGCGATCGCGAACCAGTACAAGAACATGCCGATGAATAAGGGCCTCTACTGGTCCATCAACTCCGCGACCGTAGCTGAGGCATACCAGCTGGACTTGTGCGACATCACCTCCGTCGCTGAACGTATGGGCTTGCTCGAGGGCCAGATCACAACGCAGGGCGAACCTGCTGACGCTAAATCGCTGGCGTCCTCCGGCCCTTCGTTGGTTCTTGGCGCTCAGTCCGTGACACCTCTGGCCCAAGCACGCGGTTTCGGTGCCTTCGCTAACAAGGGCATGATCTGCAATAACCGCGTCTTCACCAAGATCAAGGGTGCTGACGGAACCAAGTACAAGGTTCCAGAGCCTGAGTGCAAGCGCGTCTTCGAGGAAAACGATGTTTCCACGCTCAATAGCATCCTCACTAAGATCGCCCGCGAACGCGTGGTCATGGGCCGGTTCAGTGCCCCCACAGGCGGTAAGACCGGTACAAACGACAACGCGACCTCAACCTGGTTTGCAGGCTACACCGAAGGCATGACCACTGTCGCCTGGATTGGCCGTAAGGACGGCACAACCCAGCTTGGCCTGAACAACGGCATCAAGCTGCGCGGTATCCCTGTTCGCAAGGGTGACTCGATGACACACGCTGGCCCGATGTGGGCTAAGTACATGGCTCAGGTGTACCAGAACTACGATCACGGTCGGATCCCGAACGAGGTCAAGCAACCGCACGCCTCTTCCTCCGATGACTCTGATGAAGAGGTAGACAGCATGCCGGCTCCATCCTCCCCGAGGCCATCCCTAGGCTCGGCGCAGGGCGAGACGGCTTCGGTTGAGTCCTCCTCATCTTCAGACTCGGCGCAGTCCTCGACGACGGCATCGTCGTCCGGCTCCTCTTCCCCTGCTTCCTCGCACAGTGAGTCACGTGGTGCCTCACGCAGTGAGAGCTCGAACCCTCCTCGTAGGAACGAGCAACCGGCTAGGGAGAACAACAACGGCAACAGGGGTAATTCTGGCCAGGAGGACGACTGATCCTGTGCCACGACTGAAACGTTGTGCCGTCTATGCCGGCGGCTCGGCAGTAGCTTTGAGCTCCGTCATCGCCGCGAAGGCCGCCTGGAATGCGCTGGATTTCCAACTCGAAGAGCACACCGTGCCCGTCCTGGAACCGGGTGCCCAGCCGATCCGTCTGCTACACATTTCGGATATCCACATGGCTCCCGGGCAGAGCGCGAAAGCTATGTGGTTGCGTTCCCTGGCTGACCTGGAACCGGACCTTGTGATCAACACGGGCGATAACCTCGCCCGCCACAACGGCGAGGGCCCGCTCATCGAAGCTCTCGCACCGCTGCTCGAGCGCCCCGGCGCGTTCGTTCCGGGTTCGCACTGCTATCACACCTCGCGGCTGAAGAACCCGCTCTCCTACCTCAACAAGAAGCGCCTAACGGGTGAAAAGATCCGTTATGCACGCAAGGACGAACTCGATTGGCGGCGGATGCATGCCGCATTCGAAGACACCGGCTGGGTCAACGCCGCGAATGCGAATGGTTGGATCAAACTCCCCGCAGCGAATACATCGGGTGTCGCGGGTTCTGAGCCGCGCTCTGGGTCAGGATTTAGGAATGCTCAGGAGGCCGCGTCGGCTACGCGCTGGGTCGCGGTCTCCGGGGTTGATGACCCGCACATCGGGCTGGATCAGCCCACGGGCTGGCCGGAGCCGACCATGGAACAGACCATCGGGACGGTCGCGTTCCGTTTAGGGCTCACGCACGCCCCCTACCGGAGGGTTCTGAATCAGCTCACGACGGCGGGCGCTGACTTGATCTTGGCTGGCCACACCCACGGTGGTCAGCTTGCCCTACCGGGTTTCGGCGCCGTGGTTTCCAACGCTGATATTCCGGCGGGCCGCGCGGCTGGGCTGGGTGTGTGGATCGCAGGCCGCAAACGCACCTACTTGAATGTTTCCCAAGGTATTGGGGCGAGCCGCTTTGTCCCGTTCCGCACCGGTTTCAAACCGGCCGCGTCCCTCATCACCCTGGTTGCCCGCGAGGTTTGATCTCGCTGCTTACGCGTAGGGATGTGACAGCGGGGTGAATTCGCGGCCGGTGAGGCGCTCGTACGCTTCGACATAGCGCCGGGAGGTCGCCTCAACAATCTCGTCTGGCAGCGCTGGTGGGGCGGTATCGCTGGCTTTGTCCCAACCGGAGGCTTCAGAAGTCAGCCAATCACGCACGAACTGTTTATCGAAGGACGGTTGCGACTGACCCGGCTGATATTCCGCGGCGTCCCAGAAACGTGAAGAGTCTGGGGTGAGAACCTCGTCGCCCAAAACCGTGCGGCCTGTGACGGGGTCTTGACCGAATTCGACCTTGGTGTCGGCAAGGATGATGCCGCGTTCGCGCGCGATCTTCTCGGCCCGCGTATAAACATCCAGGGTTAGCTCGGCGAGCTCTTCGGCTGCCTCACGGCCAACTCGGGCAGCCATCTGCTCGAACGTGATGTTCTCATCGTGCTCCCCAACCTCAGCTTTAGCGCTCGGGGTGAAGATCGCTGGCTCCAGCTTGGAGCCATCAACCAGGCCCTCGGGCAGCTCGATGCCGGTCACGGTCTGGGTCTGCTTGTATTCAGCGAGCCCCGAGCCGGTCAGGTAGCCGCGGGCGATGCACTCGATCGGGTACATATCCAGCCGCTGGCAGATCATGGCGCGATGCGCTACCGGCTCCGGCACGTCCGTGGATAGTACGTGGTTGGCAACGCCTGTGAGTTGTTCGAACCACCACAGGGACAACTGGGTCAGCACCTCACCTTTATGGGTGATGGGCGTGCTCAGCACGTGGTCGTATGCGCTGATGCGGTCGGAGGCGACCACCAGGACGCGGTCGGTGATGTCTGGGTCTTCCGGGACGTAGAGGTCACGCACCTTGCCTGAATATGTGTGCTTCCAGCCTTCCAGCTGGATCGGATTGGTCGTGTACCCGCGCGCTGCTTGATGGTTCGTGCCCGTCTCACTCACTGTGCGTCTCCTTCCTTGGATGCGCCTTGACCTACGCCGACGCTCGGGACGGTGATCTCGCCGCGGGCGGCTTTCAGCGCGATGTCGCTGCGGTGTTGCGCGCCGTCGAAGCTGATCTTGCCTACGCCTTCGTATGCGGTTTCACGGGCTTCGTTGAGGTCTTCGCCGAGCCCTACGACGGCGAGGACGCGCCCGCCTGCGGTGATGAGCTCGCCATCCTTGTTGAGTGCGGTTCCGGCGTGGAGGACGGACACGGCATCGTCAGCTTCAGCGGCCTCAACGCCGGTAATGACATCGCCTTTCGAGGAGGACTCGGGGTAACCGGCCGAGGCCAACACGACCGCCACCGCGGTGCGTTCATCCCATACGAGCGGCTCGATCGTATCGAGCGTGCCACGCGCCGCAGCGAGCAGGATGCGCCCCAACGGCGAGCGCAGCCGTTGTAGTACCGGTTGGGTTTCTGGGTCGCCGAAGCGGGCGTTGAATTCGATGACACGCAGCCCGCGGCTTGTTACGGCAAGCCCGCAGTAGAGGACTCCGACGAACGGGGTTCCGCGGTTCTTCATTGCCGCCAGCGTCGGTTGAGCGACGCGTTCCATGACCTGGTCGACAAAGTTCTCCGGTAGCCACGGCAGTGGCGTGTAGGCGCCCATGCCGCCGGTGTTGGGGCCTTCGTCGTTGTCGAAGATGCGTTTGAAGTCTTGCGCCGGTTCGAGTGGGACCGCGTTGGTGCCGTCGGAGAGCACGAACAGCGAGACCTCTGGGCCGTCGAGGAATTCTTCGATGACTACGCTTCCGCCGGCTTCAAAGCAGGCTTGGGCGTGGGCGAGCGCTTCGGCTCGGTCGGAGGTCACAACAACGCCCTTGCCTGCCGCGAGACCATCATCCTTGACGACGTAGGGGGCGCCGAAGGTATCGAGCGCATCGGCGGCTTCTTCAGCGTTGACAGCAACCCGCGCCATCGCGGTGGGGACCTCGGCCTCGGCCATGATTTCTTTGGCGAAGGCTTTGGAAGCCTCAAGTTGGGCCGCGGCCTTCGATGGGCCGAACACCGGGATGCCAGCGGCAACGAGCGCGTCGGCGGCACCTGCAGCGAGCGGGGCCTCGGGGCCAACAACCACCAGATCAACCGCGAGCTCACGCGCGAGCGCTACGCACGCATCGGGATCTGTGGTGCTCAGTTCGTGGACGGGCACATCCGCGGCGATTCCGGCGTTACCGGGGGCGGCATGCACCTCGGTAACGGAGTCATCACGCAAAAGCGCACGGACAAGGGCGTGTTCGCGGCCGCCTGGGCCAATTACCAAGACCTTCACAGTTATCCATCCTATAGATTCCGCGCCGCATATTCTCGAGGTAGCACAGTGCATTACTGCAGTGCACTATCCCGGTTGCCCAGCGCAGCCGTGCCTTAACCTGTTTGTCAGCGGAGCCGCGGCCCCGCCCCGCCGTAGCCGGTGCACTACCCTGGCTGTATGACCTCAGACGCTTTCACTCCTTCGGACCCGCATTACAGCCCAGACCGTTCGATCACTGCCAATGACACCGTTGAGTTGGCGCATGTGACCCGTAACGGTGCGGTGGAATCCAGGCACCTCGGTGTCCTTGCCGTGGTGGGTCCTGATGGCGAGCTTGCGGCTTCGCTCGGCAACCCCGAGGCTCTGATTTTCCCGCGTTCTACGCTCAAGCCGTTCCAGGCTTTCGCTTCCCTGCGTGCCGGCGCTGAGTTGGACGATGAGGAGCTCGCTTTAGCATGTGCGTCTCACCAGGGTGGGGTGCGGCATCAGGAGTTGGCTAAGCGGATGTTGGCTGAAGCCGGGCTGGATGCGGGGGCTTTGAAGTGCCCGGATGCGATGCCTCGCGATAAGGGTGCCCGCCGCGAGAGGATCAAGCAGGATGCCGGCCCGGATAAGCTCGCGTTCAATTGCTCGGGTAAGCACGCCGGGTTTTTGAAGGCAACGGTGGCCAGTGGTGCGGACACGGGGTCCTATCTTGAGCCGGAGCATCCTGTTCAGCAGGATGCGTTGCGACTTCTGGAGGTTCTGGGTGGCGCCCCGTTGGGTGTGGTGGGCGTCGATGGGTGCGGCGCCCCGGCTCCGCAGCTCACGGTCACGGCTTTGGCTCGTGCGGTTTCCCGCTTATCCTCAGGCACGTTGCCTTCGGATGAGGGTTTTACGGATGAGGATGCGGCGTTGTGGTCCCGGATTGCTCCGGCGATGCTCGCTCACCCGTGGGCTGTTCACGGCGAGGGCGAGGAGAACACTGTCACGATGCAACGCACAGGCGTGGTCGCCAAGCTGGGTGCTGAGGCTGTGTTAGTTCTGGGCACCAAGGATGGTTATGGCCTTGCGTTGAAGATGCTCGATGGTAGCGACCGTGCGAACACCCGTGTTGGCTTGGATGCGTTGGTTGCGTTGGGGCTTGCTGATCCCGATGCGGTTGCGGCCGCGCTCGCTGAGTTGGATCGGCCTGTTTTGGGTGGCGGTGCCCCGGTGGGTGAGGTCCGTAGTTCTGCCGCGGTGGCCCAATTGCGCCGGGACTGAGCGCCCGATCACTGGCTTATGTCGTGAATGAGTGCGCTCAGTCACATGAAACGCCTATGCTGGGGTTAAGGTAACTCGGTCCTGGTGGCCGCATACGGCGGTTGCCAGGGGAGCCTTGGGGAGGTTCGTGTGGCACAGAAACGTAAGATCTCGGTTGAGCAAGGCGAAACTGCTGTTGCTGCGTGGCGCAATGACCGTCAGAGCCTTGATAAGAAGACGGAAGCGATCGCTGTCCGTTATGTTTTGCAGCTTCTCACGGAGAAAGCTCCGGGCGGTTCGGTTGAGGTGCGCATTCCACCGCATGGGGCCGTCCAGTGCATCGAAGGTACCTCGCATAAGCGTGGGACCCCGCCGAATGTTGTTGAGATGACCCCGGATACGTGGCTTCAGTTGGCGACTGGTTCGCTCGAATGGGCCGATGCCGTTGACCGCGGGCTCGTGGATGCATCCGGTACCCGTAGCGACTTGAGTGAGTTCCTGCCTTTGTGCGAGGCCTCCCTCAGCAACTAGCGTTCCTGGCTGCGGCGTTGCGGTTACGTGCACTCCCAACGCCGCATGCACGCACAACTGGGTAGGCTTGTCTTTATGACTGAAAAGCCGATCGAGAACCCTGCATCTTCCGCGCGCCCAGCTGATACCCAAGGTGCCGGTCCAGCCGACGGTCCAGCTGAGGCAGGCTCCGCTAGTGAGGCTCAGCAACCGGTTGAGTTTGAGGTTCGTGTTGCGCCCAAGCCTGGCGCGTTCATGCTCACCGGCGGTGTGCTCGGTGTGATTCTCGCGTTGATTTCGGCGTGGTTGCGTGGCGGGACCGAGGACCATTCGATGGGGGCTGTTTTCGGTTTCCTCGCTGTTTTGTTCGCGATCATCGGCGTGGGGGTCGGTGCGATCGTCTTCTTGATCTTCGACCGTGTGGGCCGTAAGCGCACTCAACACATCTACGCAGTCAAGGAAACCGACCAAGAAACCGGCAGTGGTGTGACAAAATAGGCCGCATGGCTCGTGGCAACGGAATGCTCAATCATGACCTCCTCCCTGATGAACGCCCCGCACAGGAAGAATGCGGTGTTTTCGGCGTGTGGGCGCCGGGTGAGGACGTAGCGAAACTCACCTATTACGGCCTCTACGCTTTGCAGCACCGCGGGCAAGAGTCCGCCGGTATCGCGGTTTCCAACGGCGAGCGCATCAATGTCTATAAAGACATCGGCTTGGTTTCGCATATTTTTGATGAGAACACTCTCAACGCGTTGTCGGGCCACATGGCGGTGGGTCACTGCCGGTATTCGACGACGGGCGCGAATAAGTGGGCTAACGCTCAGCCCACACTCGGGCCGACCCCGTTCGGTACGGTTGCCCTGGCTCACAACGGCAATATCACGAATACGCGTGAGCTCTCCCGCTTGATTGGTGAGCTGCATGGTGAGGAAACACGCGGCGAGGTCCGGGCGGGTAACACGACTGATACCGCGCTGATCACCTCGCTGTTGGATAACAACGCCCACGATTCCCTTGAGGCTACGATCGCTGAGCTTTTGCCTCGCTTGCGTGGCGCGTTCTCTCTTGTGTTCATGGATGAGCACACGCTGTATGCCGCGCGTGACCCGTGGGGTGTTCGCCCACTGGTTTTGGGGCGTCTTGAGCGCGGCTGGGTTGTCGCGAGCGAGCAGGCCGCGCTGGCCACGGTGGGTGCCAGCGTGATCCGGGAGATCGAGCCAGGCGAGATGGTGGCGATCGACGCCAACGGTGTTCGCACGACCCGTTTCGCTCAAGCCGACCGTGCCGGATGCATCTTCGAATACGTGTACCTCGCCCGCCCGGATGCGACCATCCAGGGGCGCAACGTGTATGAGTCCCGTGTTGAGATGGGCCGCGTCTTGGCGCGCGAGAACACCGCTGATGCCGACATCGTGATCCCGGTCCCGGATTCCGGAACCCCTGCCGCGATCGGTTACGCGGAAGCCTCCGGCATCCCGTTCGCACACGGTTTCGTGAAGAACGCGTATGTGGGACGGACCTTCATCCAGCCGACACAGACGCTGCGTCAGCTGGGTATCAAGCTCAAGCTCAACGCGATGGAGTCCGTGATCCGCGGCAAACGCGTAGTGGTTGTGGATGATTCGATCGTGCGCGGCAACACACAGCGCGCAGTGGTGCGTTCGCTACGTGAAGCCGGTGCGGCGGAGGTCCACGTGAAGATCTCTTCCCCGCCGGTCAAATGGCCGTGCTTCTACGGGATCGATTTCGCGACCCGCGCCGAGTTGATCGCCAACGGTGCCGATGAAAAACAGATCGCGCAATCGATCGGCGCTGACTCACTAGCCTATATTTCAGAAGAAGGCATGATCGCCGCGACTGAACAGCCACGAGAACAGTTGTGCACCGCGTGCTTCACCGGCGAGTACCCCATCGCGCTTCCTGACTATAAAGACCTCGGCCCGGAGGTCAGCGAACGTGACCCGGGCCGCCACCCGGAAATCGCAGAGAAACGTGCGCAGGCTCGCGCGCAGGCTCGCGCGCAAGCCTAAGCCCTAGCCCAGAGCCCTAGCCGCCCTTCAAACAAAGGAACTGAAACCCCATGAGCTCCCTTGATCAGCAACCCATTACCTATGCCGATGCTGGTGTGGACGTTGAGGCCGGCGACCGTGCGGTCGAGCTGATGAAGGCCTCCGTCAAAGCGACCCACTCCCCTGCCGTAGTGGGCGGTGTGGGTGGTTTCGCGGGCATGTATGACGCGTCTGCTCTGTTGAAGTACAAGCGTCCACTGTTGGCGTCCTCGACCGATGGTGTGGGCACCAAGGTCGCTATCGCTCAGGCGATGGATAAGCATGACACGATCGGTTTCGACCTGGTCGGGATGGTTGTTGATGACATCGTGGTGGTCGGCGCTGAGCCGCTGGTCATGACTGATTACATCGCGTGCGGCAAGGTGGTTCCTGAGCGGATCGCGGCGATCGTATCCGGTATCGCGGAAGGCTGCCGCCTGGCTGGCACCTCGCTCGTTGGCGGCGAGACCGCTGAACACCCTGGCCTGCTGGGCCCGGATGAGTACGATGTGGCAGGCGCCGCAACCGGTGTTGTTGAGGCTGATGCGATGCTCGGCCCGGAACGGGTCAAGGCTGGCGACCGCGTGATCGCGATGGCTTCCTCCGGTATCCACTCCAACGGCTATTCGCTGGTACGCCGCGTGATCCACGCCGCCGGGTGGGACCTGAACCGTGAGGTCACCGAGCTCGGCCGCACCTTGGGTGAGGAGCTACTCGAGCCGACCCGGGTCTATGCCGGGGACTGCCTCTCGCTCATGCGTGCCCTCAACACCGAACCAGAGTCCCCAGAGGCGCCGTTGCGCGGCTTCTCCCACGTGACCGGCGGCGGCCTGGCAGCGAACCTCGCCCGTGTTCTACCAGCCGGGCTCGCCGCGACTGTAGACCGCGGAACGTGGGAGCTTCCGCCGATCTTCTCGCTCATCAGCGAGCTCGGCAAGGTTCCACAAGATGACCTCGAACGCACCCTCAACGTCGGCGTCGGCATGGTCGCGATCGTCGCCCCCGACGCCGCGGCGGACGCGATCGCGCACCTCAACGCTCGCGGTGTGCAGGCGTGGGACATGGGTCAAGTCACCGAACTCACTGACGAGATCCGCGCGGATGAAGCCACCGTCCAGGGAGCTAAGGGCGTCGACGGCGGCGCAGTACGGCTCGTCGGCAACTACGCGGCCTGACTCACTCTTGTGAGCGCAACAGCCTAGCTTCGACCTCAAGCAAAGCCGGGGTGGCAAGCGTTCGCCACAGCACATCGACCTTGTCGTCGGCGCGGCCTGGGCCCGCGGTGATCGTCGCCGTGGGCTGGCCGCGCTTGATCGCATCAAGCACAAAACGGTATCCCGACATCACAGCCAGCGAGCTACCGACCACCAGCAACGCATCCGAGTCCGCTTTGAGCTCTTCAACCCGCTCGCGGCGCTCCTTCGGCACGTTCTCACCGAAATACACGACCGAAGGCTTCATCCTCTCCGAGCCGCACACAGCGCACGCGACCGTGGTGAAGCAAGCCACATCCGCATCGGACAACGTCACGTCACCGTCCGGGTTCACGTGCGCATCACGTACCGTGACCGTCTCCCGGTACCCAGGGTTAGCCGCCTCCAAACGAACCTCATAGAGTTCGCGCGGCTCGGTGGCGCCACAGTCGAGGCATTCGACCTCGCTCATATCGCCGTGCAAAGCGATCACATCCGCGGCACCGGCTTGTTCGTGCAAGCCATCCACGTTCTGCGTCACGATCCCGGAGAGCAGACCGCGGCGCTGCCATTCGGCTAGAACACGATGGCCCAGGTTCGGGCGGGCCTGATTCATCAAACGATGCCCAATGAAAGCCCTCGCCCAGTACCGCTTCCGGGCCGCCGGGTCAGCACGGAACTCCTGGACCGTCATAGGGCGGGTGCGGCGCAACGAACCCTGCGGGCCACGGTAATCCGGGATACCTGAATCAGTAGAGACACCCGCACCCGTCAAAATCAGGACCTTGCCGCCGCGGACCATGCGCGTCACGGCCTCGCGGGCTTCAGCGTCCGGGGTCGGCTCGGCGCTATGCCCCACGGCACGCTCAAGGGAACGCAACGCAGCCTTATGCGCATCGGCAACGCGAGGATTATCCGTAAACACCGTCTGCTCCTCGCTCCAGCGAGGCAACGGCGTCACACCCTGACGGCCAGCATGACCAGCGTTATCAGGCACTCAACCCTCCCTGCCTTTCAAACACGAAACGGGAACGCGAAAGGCCGCTGAACCCAACGGGTTCCAGCGGCCTCTCACACGACGTGTACCCACTCACGAGCGGGAGCAACGATCAATATCGGCGATCGTTCTCGTCTTCGTCATCATCATCAAAGGCGCCATAGCGGGCTGCAAGATCCGCGTATGGGTCATCCTCGTACTGCTCTTCAAGCTCGTCCCGAGAGTTCTGAGAACCCCCGATACCTAGCTCGCGCTCGAGAGCACTCAAATCGGTGCCCGGGGTGAAGTACTTCATCTCCCGGGCCTGACGTGTTGCCTTAGCCTTCTGACGGCCGCGCCCCATGGCGTGACCCCCTCTTCCGCTCTTCACCTGGGGAAGTCCCGATAACTGGAAATCCAGCACACGAGAGGCCCCAGTGGATGATCTACAAATGTTTCGTGAGACTGATTCTACACGTTCACCCCTATGCACTGCGAAGCGAGCCGCAGTGCATAGGGAGCGGGACGAAACAGTGCGGTTTAGCGTTCAGCCTCAACCGTGAGGCCATCGGCATCCTCAGCTGCACGATCCACGCGGACCGTCTCGCCATCGAGCACCTCACCGGCAAGGATCTTACGAGCCAACTGGTCGCCGATCTCCCGCTGAACCAAGCGGCGCAACGGGCGGGCACCATAAGCCGGGTCATAGCCCGTCAATGCAAGCCACTCACGAGCCGCAGGCGTGACATCGAGCGTCAAACGACGATCAGCCAACCGCTCATCCAACTGCCGCACCTGAAGATCAACAATCTTCGACAGATCCTCAAGCGAGAGCGGATCAAACATGATGACCTCATCAAGCCGGTTCAAGAACTCCGGCTTGAAGGAGGCCTCAACCACATCCATGACCGCCTTCTTCTGAGCCTCAGCCTCCATGGTCTGATCAACCAAGAACTGCGAACCCAGATTCGAGGTCATCACCAAGATCACGTTCCGGAAATCAACCGTGCGACCCTGGCCATCCGTGAGCCGGCCATCATCGAGGACCTGCAGCAAGATATCGAAAACCTCAGGGTGAGCCTTCTCAACCTCATCCAGCAAAACAACCGAATAAGGCCTACGGCGCACAGCCTCAGTCAGCTGGCCGCCCTCGTCATAGCCGACATAGCCAGGAGGAGCACCGACCAGGCGGGACACCGCATGCTTCTCGGAATACTCCGACATGTCGATGCGCACCATCGAACGCTCATCATCGAAGAGGAACTGAGCCAAAGACTTAGCAAGCTCAGTCTTACCCACACCCGTAGGCCCGAGGAACAAGAACGAACCCGTTGGACGGTTAGGGTCAGACAAGCCAGCACGGCTACGACGCACCGCATCAGAGACCACCGCGACAGCCTGCTTCTGGCCGATCAAACGCTTCCCAACGTTCTCTTCCATATGCAGCAGCTTCTGCGATTCACCCTCAAGCATGCGCCCGGCAGGAATACCGGTCCACGAAGAGATCACCTCAGCGACGTCATCGGCGGTAACCTCCTCAGAAACCATGCGGTCCTGACGGTCATGCTCAGCCTTCTCTTCGGCCTTGGCGAGCTTTGCCTCCAGTTGCGGGATCTCGCCGTAGAGAATCCGGGAGGCCTCCCCCAGATCCCCCTTACGTTGAGCTACGTCAGCCTGGCTGCGCAGATCATCGATCTGAGCGCGAATATCGCCCGCCTCGTTCAGGGAGGTCTTCTCCTCTTCCCATCGCAGAGTCAGCGCTTCGAGCTCTTCCTTCTGATCAGCCATCTCCTCACGCAGAGCAGCCAATCGTTCAACCGAGGCTGGGTCAGTCTCATCCTTGAGCGCCAGCTCCTCCATCGTCAAACGGTCAACCGAACGGCGCAGCACGTCGATCTCCTCCGGCGCGGAATCGATCTCCATACGCAGACGCGATGCCGCCTCATCCACAAGGTCGATCGCCTTATCAGGAAGGCGACGGCCCGTCAGATACCGGTCCGAAAGCGTTGCCGCGGCAACCAGCGCGGAGTCAGCGATCGCGACCTTATGGTGCGCCTCGTAGCGTTCCTTCAAGCCACGCAGGATCGCAATCGAATCATCAACCGACGGCTCACCCACGAAAACCTGCTGGAAGCGACGCTCCAGAGCAGCGTCCTTTTCGATGTTCTCGCGGTACTCATCCAGGGTCGTCGCACCGATCAAGCGCAACTCACCGCGGGCGAGCATCGGCTTGAGCATGTTGCCGGCGTCCATCGAGCCTTCGGAGGCACCAGCGCCGACCATCGTGTGAATCTCGTCGATGAACGTCACGATGCCGCCCTCAGCCTGCTTGATCTCCTCAAGCACAGCCTTGAGCCGCTCCTCGAACTCGCCACGGTACTTAGCGCCGGCGACCATCGCCCCAAGATCCAGGGAGATGAGCTTCTTGCCGCGCAAAGACTCCGGAACATCCCCGGCAACCATACGCAACGCAAGGCCTTCGACCACCGCGGTCTTACCCACGCCCGGTTCACCGATCAGAACCGGGTTGTTCTTGGTGCGGCGTGAAAGCACCTGAATCACGCGGCGGATCTCCTGGTCACGGCCAATCACCGGGTCAAGGTCACCCTTGCGGGCAACCTCCGTGAGGTCCGTACCGTACTTCTCAAGCGCCTGGAAGCTACCTTCCGGATCTTGGGAATCAACCTTCCGATCCCCGCGCACGCTCACCATCGCGGCCTTGAGCGCCTCAATGGACGCGCCGTTATCACGCAACGCGACACCGGCCTCGCCAGCGTCCGCCGCCAAACCGAGCAACAGGTGCTCAGTCGAAACAAACTGATCCCCATTAGCCTGAGCCGCCTGCTGCGCCGCAGAAATAACCTGCAGCATCTGCCGCGAAGCCTGCGCCTGAGCAACCGAGGTGCCCGAGGCCTTCGGCAGCTTGCGGATCGCCGTCGATGCGGCAACCGAGACCGCATCAGGATCCGCCCCGGCCGACTTCAAAACGGCAACAGCCACCGAATCCCGCTGATCCATCAGCGCCTTCAAAAGGTGCACCGGCTCAAGATTCGGGTTACCGGCAGTCGCAGCGTTCATGCTCGCCGCAGAGACAGCCTCCTGGCTTTTAGTCGTCAAATTCGTGTCCATGCCCTACCCCTTTCCTACTCCTATAAGAGCCATTGAACTTAAAGTTGAGTCTACCTAACTCAACTTCTGTTGGGTAGAAATTATTCCCAGGGATGAACTCTTTTCTTGAATCTCTTGCTGTCCCCCAAGCAACAACCGGCCAGCGGGCCATTGCAACTGGCGCCCCCACTTGGTTTCGCACCTAACAGCGGCCGCAGATTAGGGTTAAAGACATGAGCCCCAAACCTCAGCCCCGCCCGGGCCTTGCAGAAACCGACCCAACGTACTTCCGCGCCGAACCCGTCTCATTCGTCCGCCGCGGAGAACGCATGACGAACGCCCAACAACGGGTTTGGGACACACTGCGCGAAACCATCCTGATTGACGTACCTCGCCACCACGCGGCAACCTCGATCCACCCGGACGCGACCATCGACGTCCCATCCCACTTCCCGCACCCTGAGCGCCCCCTCATCGTGGAGATCGGAACCGGGCTCGGCGAAGCCATCGCGCACGCGGCACACAACAACCCCGAGACGAACTTCCTCGCCGTAGAGGTCTACACCCCCGGGCTAGCCAAACTCATGGAACGGATCGAAAAACTCGAACTCACCAACGTTCGCGCAATCCAAGCGAACGCACCCGAAGTCCTCGATGTAGCGCTCACCCCGGAATCCGTGGACGAACTCTGGATCTTCTTCTCCGACCCGTGGCATAAAACCAAACACCATAAACGCCGCCTCATCACCGATGCTTTCGCCGAACGCGCCGCCCGCGTCCTCAAGCCAGGCGGAACCTGGCGGTTAGCGACCGACTGGTCCAACTACGCCGAACAAATGCGCGAGGTCATCGACAACAGCCCGCAGTTTGAAAACCTGCACGCCGGCGAGCGCAGCGGCGAAGAATCCCCGCTGACCGCGATCCGCCGCATCGATGCGGAAAAACACGAGGCAGATCCGGAGTTCACTGACACTCGCGGCGGGTGGGCTCCACGTTTCGAAGGACGCACACTGACGAGCTTCGAAGCTAAAGCCCACAAGGTCGGACGCAAGATTTTCGACCTCGCCGCGCGCAAGATTTGATGACATTAACCACACATCGCGTCAGAATCGGGTAGCCTGTGAGGTTGCACATACGCAACCTAACTGAGGAACCGTTTTACGGATTTGGCATGAGTAATAAACCCAGCCCCGAAAATAACCAGCGTCCGAGTGAGGAAGCTTCCCCAGCGGACACTACCCAAACGGCCACCAAGAAAGCCCCGCAGAAACGAGGAAACCCCCTCACCCGCGGACGCTCCTCACACGTAGGCCTCTACCCTCACAACATCCACCCGGGGCTGGTTCCCGGAATCGGCGTTGACGAACAGCGTCACGTCTTCAAACTCGACAAGCTCGTCTTCGGCATCACCGCGGCCCTCATTGTCGCGTTCGTCGCGTGGGGCGTCATCAACCCGGCATCCGTTGGCGAGGTCTCCTCGGTAGCGTTCGCGTGGACCATGAAGAACATGGGCTGGCTGCTCAACATCACCGTCATGGTTTCGATCGGTGCGATGCTGTTCATCGCGTTCTCCCGCTACGGCCGCATTCGCCTCGGTAAAGACGGCGAAAAACCAGAGTTCAGCCGCTTCGCATGGGTCGCCATGATGTTCGGTGCCGGAATTGGCGTTGGTATCTTCTTCTTCGGTCCATCCGAGCCGCTCTACTACTTTGTGTCCCCGCCGCCGCAAACCGGTGTTGAAGCAGAAACCCCGGGCGCGATCCACATGGCCGTAGCCCAGTCCTCCTATCACTGGGGGCTCTCCGCGTGGGCGATGTACGCGCTCGTCGGCGGCGCTATGGCCTACTCGAGCTACCGCCGCGGCCGCGTAACCCTCATCTCGAGCGTGTTCCGTTCCCTGTTCGGCAAGCAGACTGACGGCTTCGCAGGACGCCTCGTGGACATGTTCGCGATCATCGCGACCCTCTTCGGTACCGCCGCTTCCCTCGGTCTTGCCGCGATCCAGCTCGGCAAAGGCGTGGAGATCGTATCCGGTGCTGGGCCCATCGCCAACAACGGGCTGATCATCATCCTCGCGATCCTGACCGCCGCGTTCATCATCTCCGCGGTCTCCGGTGTCTCCCGAGGCATCCGCTACCTCTCCACGACCAACATCGTGCTGACACTCAGCCTCGTATTGTTCGTGTTCTTCGCAGGACCAACCCTGTTCCTGCTGAACCTGTTGCCATCCGGTGTCACCGAATACGCCAACGAGTTCCTCGCTATGATGGGCAAGTCGCTGTCCTGGGGCGCTGACGTGGTTGAGTTCCAGGCCGCCTGGACCGCGTTCTACTTCGCATGGTGGGTCGCCTGGACCCCATTCGTTGGCGCGTTCATCGCCCGCATCTCCCGCGGCCGCACCCTGCGTGAATTCTCGCTCGTGGTGATCGCTGTTCCTACCGCGATCCTGATCTTCGCGTTCACGATCTTCGGTGGTGCCGCGATGTGGATGAAGCGCGCCGGCGTGGAAGGCATCAGCGCAGACGACTCGCCGCAGACGATCCTGTTCCACCTCTTCGACAAGTTACCGTTCGCTAACGTCACGCCGTTCCTCATCATGATCGCGCTCGCGATCTTCTTCGTGACCTCAGCGGACTCGGCATCCGTGATCATGGGTACGTTCTCCTCCCGCGGCAACCCAGCCCCAAGCAAGCTCATCGTGATCTTCTGGGGCCTGGCGATGATGGGCATCGCAACCGTGATGTTGCTCTCCGGCGGCGAGTCCTCGCTGACGGGCCTGCAGAACCTCACGATCCTGATTGCGATCCCGTTCTGCATCATCCTGTTGCTCATGATCGTCGCGTTCATCATGGACTTGCGCACCGACCCGGCCTCGATCCGCAGCGACTACGAATCCACGATGCTCTCCAACGCGGTGGTTCGCGGTATCGAGAAGTACGGCGACGACTTCGAGCTGACCGTGCGCCACTCCGGTGACGGACGCGGCGCAGGTGCGGACTTCGACTCCACCGCGGAGAAGGTCACCGAGTGGTATCAGCGCCACGACGAGACTGGCGCGGAAGTCGGCTACGACTACGAAACCGACACATGGGACGACGGCTACGAGCCAGAAACCCCAGGCCCAGTCACCGAGCCGAAGGTCGGCGAGCCAGGCGCTGGCGACAAAAAGCCTGCCGCCGATGCCGGCAAGAACGCTGACGGCGACGCTGAAGCCGGCAAGGACACGGCACCGAAGGAATAGGCGCCTTGAGCAAGTGCGATTAAACGGTCGTGGGCCGGAGAAATGTTCTCCGGCCCACGACCGTTTAATCTCTCTGAAGCGGCTAGCCCCCAGTTGCACTAGCTCTCAGTTGGTCTAGTCCTCGGGTGGCATGAGCTGGAACTGCGCCCACGCCTGCATCGTGCGTTGCTGCAGACGGTCGGTATCGCGCCCCGTCCGGGTGATCGCGACCTCGCCTGACGCGCCGGCCGCGAAAATCCGCTGCGCCGCGATCGCGACACCTTCGGCACGGCCACGCCACCGCTCAACATCCTGCTCCAACTCAGCCACACGTTCCATGAGCGTTTCTACACGCTTCTCCAAGCCGATCATCCGGCGGATCCCCTCAAGTGAGACCCCCTCGGAAGACAGTTCCTGCACTCGACGCAAACGGTCGATGTCCCGCTGCGAATAGCGGCGATGCTTACCCGCCTGACGCTTAGGCACAACCAGACCTAAACGGTCGTATTGCCTCAAGGTCTGCGGGTGCATCTGGGCGAGCTCAGCGGCAACGGAAATCACGAAAACGGGCGCGTCCCACTCGCCGTCCCGCCCGGAACCAGGCTCGAATCGTTTACTTGCTGACGCGTTCATCCACGCCTCCTTCCGTTACCTCGAAACATTCACCACAGCGCTGTGTTCAGACCTACTCCGTGTTCAGAGCTGTGCCGTATCCACAGCTTCGCAGTGTCTACAGCTTTGCTTGGGAAGCAATGCTAGCCCGCGGGTCCTCGCCGGCTGTAGCCTGCGCATAGTCCTCGATTGCTTTCTTCGCTTCCTCCGAGAGGTCCTTAGGGACCACTACGTTGAGCACAACGTACATGTCGCCTGTGCGTTTAGACGTCTTCACGCCGCGGCCGCGCAAACGCATCCGCTTGCCCGATGGGCTACCGGCTGGAACCTTCATCCGTACGTTCTCGCCGGAGATGGTTGGAACCGAGATCGTTGCACCTAAAGCGGCCTCGTTGAAGCTCACAGGGATCTCAACCGTGATGTCGTTGCCCTCACGCTTGAAGAACGGATGTTCATTCACGCGCACCGTGACCATCAGGTCGCCGTTGCCGGCCGGGCCTGGTTCGCCCTTGCCTTTCGCGCGGATCGTCTGACCATCACGCACCCCGGCAGGTACGCGGATCTCGATCACTTCACCATCGCGGGTACGCAAACCGATCGTGGTGCCCTCAATGGATCCCTTGAAAGAAATCGTGGTTTCAGCCTTACGGTCGGCACCACGCTGCGGACGTTGCTGGAAGCCGCCAAAGCCTCCGCCGCCGCCTCCGAACATGCCGCCCAGCAGATCCTCAAACCCGCCTGCGCCGCCACCGCCGGAGGAGTAACGGACTCGCTGCCCGCCACCGCCACCGAACACGTCCCCGAAGATGTCCTCGAATCCGCCGCCGGAACCACCGGCGCTAAAGCGAGCACCCGAGCCCATAGCGCGGATCGCATCGTACTCTTTACGCTGCTGCTCATCACTAAGCACCGCATAGGCTTCCGAGATGTCCTTGAACTTCTTCTCAGCCTCAGGGTTGTCCTTATTCGTATCCGGGTGATACTTGCGGGCCAACTTCCGGTAGGCCTTCTTAATATCGGCCTCACTGGCGTCCTTGGAGACGCCCAGCGCCGCGTAAAAGTCTTTTTCGACCCAGTCTTGACTGGCCATCGTGACGCCTCCTAGCCTCACTCAAAATCTATAAAAAATCTATACCTACAACTATCGAAAACAGGCGACGGCGGGCTCAATAGACCTACCGTCTAGACCCGCCGCCGCACTGAATCATTTCACGCGATCATTTCCCGCGATCATTGCACGCGATCACGTCACGTTTTATTCGCCGGTGGAAACCATGACCTGCGCTGCACGCAGAACACGGTCACCGCGTTGGAAACCGATCCTGAAGACCTGCCCCACGTGATCCTCCGGAACACCCTCAACGGGTTGGCGGAGCATCGCCTCGTGGATGGTTGGGTCAAACTCGACACCGGTTTGATCGATCCGTTCAAACCCGATGCTGGCCAGGGAACGCTCCAACTTATCGGCTATCGCCGCGAACGGTCCCTCTTCCAGATCACCGTGAGCACGAGCCGCATCGATATCATCCAGAACCGGAATCAAGCTAGCCACGGCCTTGTTGAGCCCCTCGTCGTGAGCGTTCTTCTTATCCCGCTCTACACGGCGGCGGTAGTTCGTGAACTCCGCCTGCAACCGCTGGAGGTCCTCCTTGTATTCGGCCGCGAGGCCCTCCGCATCCATGTCGCCGGATGCGGAGGCCTCTTCGGCTCGTGCGGCGTCGTCGAGGATCTGCTGGGCTTGGCCCAGTGCATCGGTGTCAGCGGTGCCTTCCTCCGGGGCGGCAGGGGCTTGTTCCTCACCCGCTGCTGGCCCGGTTTCTTCAGGCTGCTGATCGCCTAGATTCTTCTCCTCGTTCGACATGTGCCACTACCTCACTTCTGGTCTTCGTCTTCGTCAACGACCTCGGCGTCTACAACGTCGTCATCATCCGAGCCGCCGGCGTTAGCCGCACCCTCAGCGCCAGCCTCAGACTGAGCCTGTGCGTAGAGAGCCTCGCCCAGCTTGGTCTGGGACTGCTGCAGCTTCTCGAACTTGGCCTTGACCTCGTCGTCGTTGCCCTCAGGGGTTTCAAGTTCCTTCTTGAGCGCATCGACATCAGCCTGGACCTCGTTCTTGACGTCCTCCGGCAGCTTGTCAGCGTTGTCCTTGATGAGCTTGTCCACCGAGTAAGCAGCGGACTCTGCAGCGTTGCGGGTCTCGGCCGCCTCGCGGCGTGCCTTGTCCTCTGCGGCGTGCTCTTCAGCTTCCTTGACCATGCGGTCGATGTCCGACTGATCCAGCGAGGTGCCGCCGGTGATGGTCATGGACTGCTCGGTTCCGGTGCCTTTGTCCTTAGCGGAGACGTGCACGATGCCGTTGGCGTCGATGTCGAAGGTCACCTCGATCTGTGGCAGGCCGCGTGGTGCCGGGGCGATGCCGGTGAGTTCGAAGGTGCCCAGTGGCTTGTTGTCGCGAGTGAATTCGCGTTCGCCCTGGAAGACCTGAATCGACACGGATGGCTGGTTGTCTTCCGCGGTTGTGAAGGTTTCGGAACGCTTGGTTGGGATAGCGGTGTTGCGTTCGATCAGCTTGGTCATGACGCCGCCCTTGGTCTCGATACCGAGGGAGAGTGGGGTCACGTCGATCAGCAGAACGTCCTTACGTTCACCTGCGAGCACACCTGCCTGCAGTGCCGCGCCCATCGCGACAACCTCGTCTGGGTTGACGCCCTTGTTCGGCTCCTTGCCTGCCATTTCCTTCACGAGCTCTGCAACAGCTGGCATGCGGGTCGAGCCACCCACGAGAACGACGTGGGAGATGTCGCTGACCTTCACGCCGGCTTCCGCGATGACGTCATTGAATGGCTTGCGGGTCCGCTCAAGCAGATCTGCAGTCAGTTCCTGGAACTTAGCGCGGGAGAGGTGCTCGTCCAAGTGGACCGGACCCTCTGGGGTCACCGAGAGGTACTGCAGCGAGATATTGGTGCTGGTTGCCGAGGACAGCTCGCGCTTTGCCTGCTCTGCGGCTTCACGCAGACGCTGGAGAGCGATCTTGTCGTTGGACAGGTCAGCACCCTTGCTCTTGGCGGATTCGAGCAGCCAGTCGACGATGCGCTGGTCCCAGTCGTCACCACCGAGACGGTTGTCACCTGCGGTTGCGCGAACCTGAATGGTTGCGAAGCCGTCTTCATCCTTGCCAACTTCGAGCAGTGAGACGTCGAACGTACCGCCACCGAGGTCGTACACCAGAATGAGTTCGTCTTCCTTGCCCTTATCCAGGCCGTAAGCCAGGGCTGCCGCGGTTGGCTCGTTGACGATGCGGGACACCTTGAGGCCCGCGATCTCGCCGGCTTCCTTGGTTGCCTGACGCTCGGCGTCATTGAAGTATGCAGGGACCGTAATCACGGCGTCGGTGACCTTTTCACCGAGGTAATCTTCCGCATCGTGCTTGAGCTTCATCAAGATGCGTGCAGAGATTTCCTGCGCGGTGTACTTCTTGTCATCGATGTCGATGGTCCAGTCAGTGCCCATGTGGCGCTTGACGGAGAAGATGGTGCGGTCAACGTTGTTGACGGCCTGGCGCTTAGCGATGTCACCCACCAGGACCTCGCCACCCTTCGAGAAGGCAACCACAGATGGGGTGGTACGCGAACCTTCAGCGTTAGCGATCACGGTTGGCTCGCCAGCTTCAAGGATGGAGAGCACCGAGTTGGTAGTACCGAGGTCAATACCTACAGAACGTGCCATTGAATTCCTCTTTTCCGGCCGCTTGATCAACGGCCTTCATTTGTCTATTCGACTCAACGCTTGGGCTTCGCCCTTGATAGTTCACCGTCCGATGATTCACCAACCGAAGCCCCAAACCTGAGCCATCTGTACTCAAGTATGTAACATGAGCCGACTCTTGTCAACTTATCCTGAGTCACCTCAGCTCAACTTTGGTTTAGCTAGTCTGGACTCATGTTGGAAAACGACTCAACCACCGCCGGCCAGCCCGGCACCACAACGGAAAAGAACACCGCAGACCATGCCCCGTTCACAATCCTTGTGGTGTGCACCGGCAACATCTGCCGCTCCGCGATGGCCCACTACATGCTCCAAGACGCACTCGCCAACGCAGGCATCACCAACGTTCGCGTGGACTCGTGCGGTACATCGGATGAAGAAGCCGGCAACCCAGCCGACCCACGCACCGAACGCATGCTCAACGAACTCGGCCTCACAGCGAAAGGGCACGTAGCCCGCCAACTCAACGACAACGACTGGGCAGCAACCGACCTGTTCCTCGCAGCCGACGTCCGCCACATCGAAACCCTGCGCGCACTCGCCCCTGCGGAAATCAACCGCTCCCGCATCCGCATGCTGCGCTCCTTCGAACCAGGCGCGGCCCACCAAGACGAAAGCAGCCTGCGCATGGCAGACCCCTGGTACGGCGACATCAGCGACTTCGAAATCACGCGCGAGCAAATCACCGCCGCGATCCCGGGAATCATCGAATGGGTACGCGAAGCAAGCCACTGATCATCGCGCTCGACGGCCGTTCAGGGACAGGGAAAACACACCTGAGCTTGCGGTTGGCCGAATGGGCCCGGGACGCAGGGCTACACGGCGAGCGCCATAGCGTCGATGTGCTCCACCTCGACGAGCTCTACCCCGGCTGGGACGGCCTCGCCGCAGGCCTTGAAACCTACACGCAACAGGTCCTGCCCGCTCTCGTGCGCGACGGCAAGGCGATCTGGACACCCTGGAACTGGCACACTTCACGCCACGGTGCGCCCCGCACACTCGGGCCCGCGGACATCATCATCATCGAAGGAGTCGGCGCCGGACATCCCGCCGCACGCCCCTTCCTCGCCGGAACACTCACACTCACACTCGAGACCGCTGCCCGCAAAGAACGCGCACTCGCCCGCGACGGCGCAACCTACGCACCCCACTGGGACACCTGGGCCGCACAAGAAGATCAGCTACCCGCCGCAAGCGACGGCCCCAACGACATCAGCATCAGCGTCAATGAAGGCGACAACGTCGATGTCAGGCACAACGGCAAAGCAGGCGCCAGCGACGTGCTCGCCCAGGCCCGCACCTGGCTCACCGCGCTACTGCACGACTTTAGCTAGCGCGCTTACTGCACGACTGCAGTGAGGCGGGCGACGTTATCCAGCCAGCGTTCGATGCGTGAACGCGAAGCCCACGCTTCTTTCGTGAGTAGCTCCGATTCGGCTTTATACGAATCCATGATCTCGTTGAGAGAGGCCACACATTCACTGCCCAGCGTCAACACGGTGATCTCGTTGTTGAGACTGAAGGAGCGCATGTCCATGTTGGAGGAACCGAACACACCCACCGTGTCATCGACCGTGACGCACTTGGAGTGCAGGACATCCGGTGACGGGTACCGGTAAATCTCCACGCCCGCCTCCAACAGGGTGTCGTAGTAGGACTGTTGCGCGTGGTTGGTGATCCTGTTATCGCCCTCGCGGCACAGATACAGTTCCACATCCACCCCGGCTTGTGCGGCAGTCGTCAACGCATATAGCAGCGAATCGTCCGGAACCAGGTACGGGGTAGTGATGCGCACCTGCCGTCTGGCGTTATAGATGAGCGTGTTGAACATGCGCAGATTGTTCTCCTGCGGATAGCCCGGCCCAGAAGGGATCATCTGCGCGAGCGTGTCCGCGGGACGGTCGTGTTCGGCGAACTGGAGCTGATCGAACACTTTCTTACCGGATTCGAGATACCAGTCTGTAGCAAAGATGAGGTCGAGGTGGTCCACCATCGGGCCTTCGATGCGGGCCATCATGTCGATCCATTCACGCCCCTTTCGGTGCGCGGAACGGCGCAGGTAACTTGGTTCGATCAGGTTGATCGAACCGGTCATGCCCACCCGGCCATCGACCACCAGGATCTTGCGGTGGTTACGTAGGTCCGGGCGGCGCCAACGCCACTTAGACGGCGCGATAGGCAGCATGCGGTACCACTCGATGCCTGCCTCAGTGAGGCGTTCCTTCATCTTCCGGTAACCGGGCAAGCGCCAGCTGCCGATCTGATCGAAGAGGAAACGCACCTTGACCCCGCGAGCGGCAGCCCGCTCGAGCGCTTGGAACACCGGCTCGGTGTATTCCTGATCAATACCGGCGATATAGAACTCGACGTGCACGTAGTCGTTGGCGGAGTCGATGTCCTCGGCCATCGTCTTCAGGATGTTCTTATAGTCGGCGTCGAAGCGGAACCGGTTACCGCCAGCCAGCGGGTAGCCGGTCAGGTTCTGGTTAAGTTCGGAAACACTCGTGACCCAGCGCGGGAAATGGCCGGGAACTCTATCGAGCGGGTCCGGGCCGACCGCCGTCATGATCTCCCGGTTGACGGCCTCTTGGCGTTCACGCCGCGGCCTGTTGAGCCGGTGCGAACCGAACAGCAAGAAAACAATCAGGCCGACGTAGGGCAACAGGAAGATCGCAAGCAGCCACGCCATCGCGGTGGTGGGGCGGCGGCCCCCAGGCACAATACCGAGCATCGCGATACGGATCAGCAAGTCCACCGTGAGCAACGTGTACGTGAGCCACTCAGGCCAATTCGCTGGCAAAAGCCAGATATCGCCCATCCGGGAGTCCTCTCGCGTTCGTTCCCTGTCGTCGCCGCATCAACCGGCCCGCATGTGAGCCGCCTCAATAAATACCGATACGTGTAACTCTATCTGTGAACGCGCTGTACACCGGTACGCTGAGACAATAATCCTTTGTGGCGGCCTACACGCGGAGGGCTCATGAGCCAGCAGAAGAAGCCGAATTCGATGGTCGCGGTGTGGATCGAGCCCTGTACCGCAACTGTGCCAGAGCCAGCAGCCTCCGATGCGCCGGCGGCTATCGATGCGGGCGCGGGTTGGTCTGTTCGTTGCGTTGATCCTGCGGCGGGCTGGCTGCGGCTTGACGATGCGGGCGTGACCCGCGGTGACGGCGTATTCGAGACATTGCTGTACCGGCGCGGCAGGATCCGGTCTGTGATCGAACATTTGGCGCGGATGGAGCGCTCGGCAGCGGCGCTTGCTCTCGAGATTCCGCCGGCCGCAGTGTGGGAGCGCGCAATCGCGTTGGGCCTGGATGCGTTCTTAGGTCAGGATGCGGATGGCGAACCCGAGGCGTCCATCCGTTGCGTCGCAACCCGCGGAGCTCCTGGCACAGGCCCCGCGTGTTTTGTGACCCTCTCCCCCGTCCCTGCGAGGGATCCGGACCCGAAACCGATCAAGGTTCTGACCCTTGATCGCGGATACGATTCGGGCGCGGCACAGCGCGCCCCGTGGCTGCTGTTGGGCGCTAAGACGCTGTCTTATGCGGTCAACGTCGCCGCGTTGACGTACGCGAAGAAGCACGGCGCCGATGACGCGATCTTCGTGACCAGCGACGGTCTCATCCTCGACGGCTTGACCGCCTCCGTGGTCGCTTCGTATCGCTCTGGCGAAGGCTCCGGGCAGATTGTTGTGCGTACACCGAGCGTCGAGGCTGGCGGCTTGGCGGGTACGACGGTCGCGGCGGTTTCTGAGGCCGCCCGCGCCCTCGGCTGGGAGGTCGTTGCGGTTCCGATGCGGCCTGCCGACCTGCTCACGGCGGATGCGTTGTGGCTTGCGAGCTCGGTCAAGATGCTACGCCCGGTCTCGCATGTGGATGGGGTTGAAGTCGGTGTGGATGCGCAATTACATCGGATTCTTTCCCACGCGCTCGAACAAACGCTGTAGTGTGGAACCCGTGAATGCTTTGAACAAGATTTTCGCGTCCATCTTTTCGCTCGTTGCGGGAATCGTGGGTTCCCGTGTTCTGGAGAACGTATGGGCCCAGGTCACTGGTGCCGACGCTCCAACGAAGAAGAACAAGGAAGCCCGCGAAGAAGCCTCCGCTACCCGCGTTGCCCTGTTTGCGGCGATCTCCGCTGGCATGATGGCTTTGATCCAGACCTCGATCGAGCAGGGCTCTAAGAAGGCCGCCAAGCGCTCTAAAGACAACCCGGAAGAAATCTAAACCCTCCCGGACAAACATAAACTGCTCCCCATGAGTTGGGCTGTGTCAACAGCGCCCAACTCATGGGGAGCAGTGCTCGTATCAGCGAAACCGCCGAGGCCCCAATACGTGTACGGAACGCCTAATTCGTCAGCAGTGACATCGACGCGAGGCCACTCAATATTGCTCTAGCGCTGTCAGTTGTGGCGGTCATATCCGCCTCGTGATCACTGCTCAACTCACTGATCACTGCCCTAGTGATGGCCGTCGACTTCCGCCTGGACAGCCGTCGGGTGGTGCAACGCTTCACCTCGCGGCGTGCGGTGGTCTTCCGCGTCCTCGGCGGCCTTCACCACGGCCTCAAGGTCGTCCTCGATCAGCGTCGCCCGCTTCAGATGCTTAGAACGGTACGCGGCACGCCCCACCATATGAGCCGAGACCGGGTTGGTCAGAAGCATCATGAGCCAGATCAACGCCAAAACCGGGATCCACTGCCACACCGTGGTTTTGATCGCTACCGCAAGCAGCATCATCAACAGCCCCAAAACCTGCGGTTTAGCCGCCGAGTGCATACGGGAGAGCACGTCAGGGAACGTGAGCATACCGATCGCCGCAGACAAGCTCATGAGGCTGCCGCCGATCATCAAGACCGCGGCGACGATGTCCCAAAACAGCATCCAGTTCACGCCGAATCACCCCGCTCAGCCGGCGCCTGCGCTGCCGGAGCCTGCGCTGCGCCCGGCGTCGCGTCCCCGGCGGCGTCCGTGCCCGTTCCTTCAACGGGCATCTGAGTCGCAGCAGAAGAGGCCGTGACGCGGGCGACCGTCACCGAACCTAAGAAGCCGATCACCGATGCCAAGAAGACCATCGGCAACGAAGAGAAATCACTCGATACTGCCATCCAAATCAACAGGCCGCACGAGATAATCACCAGCAAAACATCCGAGGCGATAATCCGGTCCAGAAGCGAAGGCCCCCGCACAATACGCACCACCGTCAAGATGGCGGCCAAACCCAATATGACCGCAGCCACCATCGCGGCCCAGCCGAACCAACCGTATTCAGTCCACCACATCATCGGGCGTCACCTCCCTTACCGCGCTGAGCATCGACCGCGGCATCAACCGAATGCCAGCCATCAGCTTCACGACGCGCAGCGACCAGCTCACGCGCCACACGTAGCTCCTCTTTACGCAACAGATCCAGCTCCGCGCGCGAACCCATCACATAGATCAGCCGTCGCTCGATCTCCAGGACATCGGCCCGGAACCTGTTCGCGTCTTCCGTGTTCCTGATCCCCAGAACATGCAGGTACAGCGTCCCGTGGCGGCGATCAACATCAACCACGAGTGAGCCCGGGATCAGCGAAGCCACATGTCCCACCGCGGTCATCAGCAAGTCGTCACGGGTACGCAACGGAACCTCAACCACGGCGTTCGTGACGTCCTTGCCCTGCCTCCAGGAAACCCACGTGACCTGGAGCGAACCAGAGACAATCTGTCCCACAAACCAGCCGAGGAACGCCAACCCACGCACCGGCGAGAAACGGCCCGAAAGCACCACCGGCGGCAAACGGAACACGCGCACGATCAGTAGCGAGAGCGCCAACCCGAACAGTATGTTCGCCAACGCGAAGGACTGCCACAGGATGCACCACAGCACCACGAGCCACACCAGCAGGGGTAGCTCAACCAGGAGGCGGCGCGTCACTTTCCCGAAACGCTTCACTTGCCTGCACCACCTTCACCGGATGGGTTGGATACCCCGGATGACTTGGATACCCCACTCGGGTTCTCCAGCGTGCGCCGTTCACCATCTGTTGGGCCGCCGCGTTCCGGTTCCGCGCGGTTCGAGGCCTCGTACACGGCCACGCGGTACTCCTTGCCCTCGACCATCGCGGCTGATGCTTTGTCAGTCAGCTGGAACAGTGGGCCCGCGAAGATCGTCAAAGACAACGATGCGCACACCAGCGCCGCTGTCGAACCGACCATGATGCCTGGCAGGACCTTGACATCGCCGCGGTCTGAATAACGGGAATCCGGGAACTGGGCTACCGCCTCGTAGGTGCGTACGCGGCGGAACTTCTTGTTCATCGCCTCAAGCAGCATCGGGTCCGCGTCCTCAGCGTCCTCGGCACGCCGCCAGAACGCACGGTTCCATACGCGAGCCACCGCGACCAGCGTCAGCAAGCTCGTCAGCAGCGAGGCCGCGATGTTGACCCACGCCATCGCCGTACCGTCCTCGACACCTCCGATAACCAAGCCGACCTTCCCGATGAAGCCTGAGAACGGCGGGATACCGGCAAGGTTCATGGCTGGGATGAAATACAGGACCGCCAAGAACGGAGCGAGCTTAGCGAGCGAACCCAGCCTCTCGATGTTCGAGGTGCCGCCGCGCCGCTCAATCAACCCCACAACCATGAACAGCGAAGTCTGAACCAAAATATGGTGCGCCACATAATAGATCGCGGCAGCGTAACCGGTCTGCGTGCCCAGTGCGATGCCGAAAACCATGTAGCCGATGTGGCTGGTGAGCGTAAACGAAAGCATACGTTTGATCTCGGTCTGGACCAGCGCACCCAGAATTCCGACGATCATCGTCAGCACCGCGACCCACATCAGAAGAGCCGAAAGATCGTTGTCCCGGAACAGCAGCGTCTCGGTACGCACAATCGCGTACACGCCCACCTTGGTGAGCAAGCCCGCGAACACCGCCGTGACCGGCGCCGGAGCGGTCGGATACGAGTCCGGCAGCCAGAAACTCAGCGGGAACACCGCCGCCTTGACACCGAACGCGATCAAAACCATCAGATGCAGCAACGTTTGGGTTGTCGGACCGAGCTGAGCGATCTTATCCGAAACATCCGCCATCGAAACCGTGCCCGTCGCCGCATAGATCACACCGATCGAAATCAGGAACAGCATCGAAGACACAACCGAAACAACCACATAGGTTGTGCCGGCGCGGACACGCTCAGCCGAGCCACCCAGCGTGATCAACACGTAGGAGGCCGTCAGGAAAATCTCGAAACCCACATACAGGTTGAACAAGTCACCTGCGATAAACGCGTTCGAGACACCCGCAACCAAGAACATGTAGGTCGGATAGAAAACCGAGATCGGTCCATCACCGTTCTGGTCCGTGTACCCCTGCCCCGTCGCATAAATCAGCACCGCAAGCGAAACCACATTCGAGACCACCAGCATCAATGCCGCGAACTCGTCCACTACGAGCGTGATACCAAACGGTGGAGCCCAGCCACCCATCGTGACCGCGGCAGCACCCAACGAATAAGACCGCAACAGCAACACGAAACCGATCAGCAACGCAAGCGACAGCGTTGTGATCGAAACAAACCGTTGAGCACGCGGAGAACGCTGAAACACGAACGTCAACCCTGCACCCAGGATCGGCAGCACAACCACCAGCGGAGTCAGCGAAACAACATCGAAAGGCAACGCATCCCAATTCATCAGCGCTCACCCTTCTCTTGCTCTTCGCGTTCAGCTTCCCGCGCCTTCTCGGTCATATATTCATCAACAACCCTGCGTGCCTCCGCACGCGTCCGAGCAGCCTGCGCCGGTGTGCAGTTCTCAGGGTCCTCCCCCAAGCCGCCATCGTCATCGGAATCAACTTCATCCTGGGTAGCGAACTCGGAGTCCTCAACGGGCATCTCGCCGTCTTCCTCAGGGTCGTGCACAATGCCTTCCTGCGAAACACGCACGTCTTCGGCGTCAGCCTGGATCTCATCGGCACGCGAAAGCCACCACGAACGGTAGATCATGCCCAGCAAGAACGCCGTGACAGCGAACGAAATCACAATCGCGGTGAGGATCATCGCTTGCGGGAGCGGATCCGAATAATCCTCCGCAGGCACTTCTCCACCCACAATCGGGGCCAAGCCGCCCGGCCCACCGGCCGTCAGAATCAAAACATTGACGCCATTGCCCAACAAGAGCGTGCCCAACAAAACTCGGGTCAGTGTGCGTTCAAGCATCAGATAGATGCCCGCGGAGACCAACACCGCGACCATCAACAGCATCGTCACATCGATCGTCATCGACTCACCTCCGGGCTTGCCCCGGTTCCTTCAGCTGTGTCATCGCTGAGGCTGCCTCGCATCATGTTTTGGCCGCGGACCGCTTGCCCCTCGAAGCCCACCAACGCTTGTTTCGCCTCATGTACGTGATGAATTTCCGCGTCCAAGCGCACATCAAGCTCCGAACCGAGGGATTCCAGCACATCCAGAACCAGGCCCACCACAATGAGGTACACACCGATGTCGAAGACCGTTGAGGTCACAAAGTGGTGTTCCCCGAAGAACGTGAAGTCGATGACCGCGGATTGGAAGATCTGCCCGCCAAAGAACAGCGGCACAACACCGGCGATGACCGCGAGCGTCAAACCCGTGCCGAGGAGCGCGCCCGGACCCACACGGATCGCTTCAGCAAGCTCAACACGGCCCCCAGCGAGGTAACGCAGCACGAGCGCAAGGCCTGCCAGCAACCCGCCTGCGAAGCCACCGCCTGGCGAATTGTGACCCGCGAACAGCAGATAGATCGAAAACAGAACGAACGCGTGGAAGATCAGGCGGGTAATGACCTCAATAATGATCGAGCGGCGCTCCGGGGCGAGCGTCCGGCCAGCCACAAGCCACGCCGAGGAGGAATCCGGACGTTCATCATCGAGGAACACGCTCGCGACACGCTGACGCACCGGCGAGGCATACACTGTGCCGATCGAACCGGTAGCCACGCTACCGACCCTCGTCCTATCCGCGCCGCGCGCCACTACGAAAATCAGCGATGCAACACCGGTTGCCGCGATCGCGAGCACCGTGATCTCACCGAAGGTATCCCACGCACGAATATCAACGAGCGTCACGTTCACGATGTTGTGGCCATGCCCGCCACCGACTGCCAGCTGTGGATACTTCAACGAGATCGGGTCCGCGGTCCGAGCCGCCATCGCGAGCCCTCCGGCAACCGCAGTGAACACGCCGAACGCGACCGCAACCAGAAGCTGCATGCTGCGGCGTCTCCGCGGGCGAGCCTGCCACACCGAAGCCGGCAAAACACGCAAAGCGAGCAGGAACACGATCAACACGATCGTCTCAACCAAAAGCTGAGTCACAGCCAGGTCCGGTGCGCCGTGGAACGCGAACAAAGCAACCATGCCCGAGCCGGTCAGCGAAACCATGAGCACGCCCATGAAACGCCGCCGCGAACGCATCGCGGCGACCGCGCCAACCGCCATCACAACCAGGATCAAGACGTTGACGAGCTTGGTGGTGAACACCAGGGTTGTGGTTTGCTCGCCGCGATCGAAGGAGACGCCTCCGCCGATGAGGACCCCGACGGTCGGCACCAGGAGCGCAGTCACGATGATCACGCCGAGGTAGTAGGACAGCTGGCCGCGTTGCAGCGCCGCTGTTACGCGGTGGGCGGTCCAGTCGATCCCGCTGATGATGTAGCGGTAGGTGCGTTCACCGTCGATGAGCGCCGGTACGCGGGCCTGTAGCTTGGATACAGGTTCCCGGGCGAAGAACATGATCAAACCGAGCGCGACGATCCCTGCGGTGATCGCAAGCTCGATCGTGAACCCGTGCCATAGCTCAAGCGGCGCGGTGTGCGGTTCCGCTTCCGGGAAGACGTTGGCGGCTGGGCTCAGCAGCGCATCGGCAGGCCCTGGGAGGAACCCGAGTGCCGCGCTCGCAAGCGTCAAGACAGCGATGGGCACCGCCATGGTCGGTAGTGTCCAGCTGATCGGGGTCGGCTCAACCCCTGGCTTGGTAGCGAAGGAACCCCACACGAAGCGGGCGGCGTATGCGAAGGTGATGACCGCGCCAATCGCGAACACGAGGGTCACGAAAGTACTCGCGCTGGTTGGCGCATCGATGAGTGCAGCGAGCGCGGTTTCTTTAGCGATGAACCCGAACGTGACAGGAAGCCCAGCCATCGACGCCGCGGAGATCACGGCGCACACGAACAGGACGGGGCGTGCCTTCCACAGCCCGGAGAGGTTCCGTAGATCGCGGGTACCGGTTCCGTGGTCGATCGCACCGACAATGAGGAAGAGCGCGGATTTGAACAGACCGTGCCCGAGCATGAGGGCGAGCCCACCGAGCATCGCTGATGGGGTACCCATCCCGATGACCGCGATGATGAGGCCAAGCTGGGACACGGTCCCGTAGGCGAGGACGAGCTTGATGTCAGTTTGACGCAGTGCGCGCCAGCCACCCAGCAGCAACGTATAGAGACCGAAGCCGACGGTGAGCAGCGTCCAGCCCGGAACGTCCGAGAACCCGGGCGCCAATCGAGCCACTATATAGACGCCGGCTTTGACCATTGCGGCCGCGTGCAGGTAGGCGGAAACCGGGGTTGGAGCGGCCATAGCGCCCGGAAGCCAGAAGTGGAACGGGAACAGTGCGGACTTAGAGATCGCACCAACCAGGATCAGGATGATCGCCGCGGTGACTACAGCGTTGGATGGGGTGATGGGGTTGGGGCCGGTGAGGTCCCCGGTCATCATGAGGATCTCAGAGAGCCGGAAGGTTCCGGCCGTTACTCCGAGCATCACGAGCCCACCGAACATCGCAAGCCCACCAGCGGTGGTCACGATGAGCGCGGTGAGTGCGGAACGGCGTGCTGAGAGCCTCGAGCGGGCGTAACCGATCAGCAGATAGGACAAGATGGTGGTCATCTCCCAGAAAATAAAGAGGGAGATCAAGTCATCTGAGGTCACAAGGCCGAACATCGCGGCCGCGAACGCGGTGAGTTGGGCTGCGAACGGGCCGATCGAGGCGTCTTCAGATTTGAAATAGCGGGCGCAATACAACAACACGAGCGCGCCCACGCCGAGGATCAAAAAGCTCAGAACGGCAGCCAGCGGATCCAAGCGGAAAGCGAATTCCACATCGAACGTAGGAATCCACGTATATTCCTCTTGATGAATAAGATCTTGTCCGACGGTTCCCGGGGCCAGCACCCCCAGTTTTCCGGGCATTCCACGCACAGCCACCACAGTGAGCCACACGAAGCCCGCTGCCGGAACAAGAGCCAAAAGATAGAAGGCATTCCTACCGATCCAGCGCACTAAAAACGGGGCTATAAACGCCGCTAGGAACAGTGCAAGCAGGACCGGAAGCACGGTGTCACCTTACATATAGAAGTGCGTTACACGCCGGGACTGCCCAACCAAACAGTCCACAATGCTCTTTCATTCTACGGAACACCGCCATAGGCTCTTCACATGAACACAAGACCGGCTGCCCCATACACGTATGGCCAGGGGACTAAAAAAAAGGTTTTCACGTGGTCCTTATGGGACTGGGGCGAGGGCGTCACCAACGCCATCATGCTCACGTTTGTGTTCACCGTTTACCTGACATCTTCGGCGTTTGGCGACCCGGATGCCAACGCATCCTCACTTGCGTTAGCGGTCGCGCTCACGGGCGCGGTGATCGCTCTCACGGCACCAGTCTTGGGGCAACGGGCCGACCGCAGCGGTAAACGCAAACACTGGCTTGGCTTCCACACCGCGGTAATTGTGCTCGCGACCGCCGCGTGTTTCTTCATCAAGCCAGACCCTGCATACCTATGGCCGGGTATCTTCCTGATCTGTGTCGCGACGTTCTTCAGCGAGATCGCGAGCGTGAACTATTACGCAATCCTCCCCCAGATCGCACCGAAGGAAAAGATCGGCCGGATCTCCGGCATTGGCTGGGCTTTCGGCTACCTGGGCGGGATCGTATCCCTCGCCGTGGTCTTGTTCGTGTTCGTCCAGCCTGCGACCCCTTGGTTCGGTTCAAACCCCGACGAGGGCTTCAACATCCGCCTGGTCGCTGTATTTTGTGCCGTGTGGATGGCGGTGTTTTGCGCACCGATGTTCTTCACCATCCCGGAGATCCCCGCAACGCCGGGACCTAAAACGAGCTGGCGTGAGTCTTATGTATTACTGTGGCGCAGCGTCAAGGGCTTGTGGCATAGGGACCGACCGACGTTGTGGTTCCTGTTGGCTTCTGCGGTGTACCGGGATGGTTTGGCGACTGTTTTCACGTTCGGCGGGATCATCGCGGGAACGGTGTTCGGGATGAGCACGGCCGAGGTGATCATGTTCGCGCTGGTTGGCAACATGGTCGCGGCAGCTGGCGCGTTCATTGGCGGTTGGCTCGACGACGTTGTGGGCCCGCGCGCGGTGATCATGACTGCGCTGTTCGGGCTGATCGGTGCCGGTCTGGGCGTGTTGTTCGCTCAGCACAGCTGGCAGTTCTGGATTTTCGGGCTCGTCTTGTGCCTCTTGGTGGGCCCCGCGCAGTCCTCTTCCCGCGCGTTGCTCGCCCGCCGTACCACCGAACACACCGCGGGCGAACTCTTTGGTCTCTACGCGACCACGGGCCGCGCCGTCACTTTCCTCGGCCCGGCACTGTTCGGACTCTCAAGCTTCGTTGCGTCGAACATCATGGACAGCGCAGGTGTGACCGGTAGCGCTACCCGCTACGGCATCGTAGGCATCCTTGTGATTTTCGTGGTCGGGATCGTGTTGTTCTCGCTCGTGCCTGGCATCAAACGTGAAGACACCACTGTCCATGAGGACGCATCCGCGCGCGTTGCGAAATAGCCGGCACTAGGCGGCGCTAGGCGGCATGGAAACGCCGCGGGCTGCCTAGTATTCGATGCCGCCTAGTCTTCTATGTTGCCTAGTCTTCGATGCGGGTGCGGTGGAAGTTCAGGTGTGAACGCGAGGCTGTAGGGCCGCGCTGACCCTGGTAGCGGTTGAGGTATGGGCCGGTTCCGTATGCGTGTTCGGCGGGTGAGGAGAGCTGGAAGAAGCACAGCTGCCCCACTTTGGAGCCGGGCCACAGCATGATCGGCAGGGTCGACATGTTGGATAGTTCCAAGGTGACGTGCCCGGAGAAGCCTGGGTCGATGAACCCTGCGGTCGAGTGGGTCAGCAGACCGAGCCTGCCGAGTGAGGATTTACCTTCGAGACGGGCAGCGATATCGCCGGGGAGGGTCACTTTTTCGTACGTGGCGCCCAGCACGAATTCACCGGGGTGCAAGATGAACGGCTCGTCCGCATCAACTCCAACCAGGCGGGTCAGTTCCGCTTGCTCTGTTGAGGGGTCGATGTAGGGGTACTTGTGGTTGTCGAACAACCGGAAGTAGCGGTCCAGGCGCACATCCACGCTGGAAGGCTGGACCATGTCCTCGCCTCGTGGTTCGAGCGCGATCTTACCGGAATCTAGGGCCTTACGAATATCACCATCTGAGAGCAACACAGGCCCAGAATATCGCGTGTGCACGCTCGCCGGCGTGAGGGTTGCATTCCCGCAAGGAATTTCGGAACCTCGGCAGCTGCATCGGCGGCATTAACCGGCGCCCTTTAATCTGACATAGTAAAGAGGTGCGTAGCGGGTGCGGCGTTTCCGACCGAACGCGTTCACGTTGCGCCCATTCAACCGGCACTAAACCAGCACTTAACCAGGAGGATCAGCTCGTGGTAGGCAGGCATGCTGCGGCGTCGACACAGCGCATCCCGCGCTGGGTTATTCCTGCGGGTGCGATGCTGGCTGTTCTCGCGCTGGTCTTGGTGTTCGTTCTCCCCCGCTTCACATCTGGCCCTACCAACGATGCTTCGGGCACCTCAACCGGGGCGTTCAGCGACACGAAGCAGCGGGCCGGAGCGAACGCATCGGGCACTGATAGTGATGGGCGTGGCGCTGACGATGATCGCGGCAGTATCGCAGGGCCGGAGGTCACCGCCCCGGCTTCAGAATCTGAGTCAAAAGAGCGCGAGAAGAAACAGAAGCGTTCAAAGAAGCCGAACGATAAGGACTCGAAAGACTCCGCGGGAGGCAGCCCCGAGATCCCGAGTGACCCCAAGAACATCGAGGTTCTGGCGAATAAGAAGCGCCCCATAGAGCCGTTGACGTACGCGCCGACCGACCTCGTGAGTATCGGTAGCGGGCAGAGCCTGCGTAGCGAGGCGGCGAAGGCGTATAAGAAGATGCGGGACGCCGCGGCGGCCACGGGCGTGAGGTTCCATCCCATCAGCGGTTACAGGTCATACAGCCAGCAGGCGGCCACATATAACCATTGGAAAGCGACATACGGGCAGCAACACGCGGATTCGGTTTCCGCAGCACCCGGCACGAGCGAGCACCAACTAGGGCTGGCCGTGGACGTGACCGATGGGATCTGTAAACTGCGGCGATGCTTCGGCAACACGGAGGCCGGCCAGTGGGTCGCCAAAAACGCGCACAAATATGGTTTCGTGATCCGATACCCGGAAGGTAAAAGCGACATCACCGGCTACTGGCCCGAGCCGTGGCATCTGCGCTACGTAGGGGTGGACCTCGCTAAAGAGCTCACAACGAAAGGGCTAACACTCGAGGAACACTACAAATGGAAGCCTGATAAATAGTGCGTCGTTTGCTCACGGTGGGGTTGAGCTCCGGTAGGTTGGAACTATGAGCACACATGAGCCAGACTCACACGAGAACCAACAGCCTGAGCAGGTAGAACAGCCTGAACAGCTGGATCAGGTGACCCCGGCTGAACAGCCAGTGCAACAAGAAGAAGCCGAGCACGCTGAGGAAGCCGCGCAGACGGAAGAGTCCGTGCCAGCTGAAGCGGCCGCGCAGGTTGAAGATGTTGAGCCGGTTGAGGATGCTGGACTTGCTGAGGACGCTGGGCTTGCTAAGGATGAGGAGCCGGCGGAGCAGCTCGAGGATACTGAGTCTGCCGAGCAGGCTGAACAGTTCCAGGGTGATGAGCACGCTGACGAGACGGAAGCTGCTGAGCCTGAAGACGGTGAGCGTGTTCTGGATGCGAGCGAGCTTGAGCCGTTCAATGACATTGAGCGTGTGATTCTCGAGGGTTCTGAGGGCAAGCTGGCTAGCAACGAGGTGCTCTCCAAGATCGCCGCCGCGAACCTGTTCTTCCTCACCGAGGAAGAGGTTACGGATGAGCAGCAGGAAGTTCAGCCGCTGCTGTTGCAGGGCCCCAACGAGAAGACCGTGCTCGCGGTGTTCACTCACCCTGCCCGTGTTGCCCAGCAGTTTGTTCACATGGCGCCGTACGCGGTCCGCATGCCGGGTTTGCAGGCGTTCCAGCAGGCTGTAGGCGTGGGTATCGCGATCAACCCTGGCCACCCCATCGGGCTCGTGCTGGATGCGGAGTCTGTTGAGAATATCCGCGAGGTCCTCAACAGCTAACCCGCGGCAAGGCTTCTTGTCCTGGCGCCGGCCGTCTTCCTCCACGCTTGAGTTACGGTTGTGGCCGCAACACGTTTTGGAAAACGATGCGTGCCGTGCCAGAATCGGAGAGTTCACCGAGTCAGGTGAACGCACGCGGGTGTAGCTTAATGGTAAAGCTCTTGCTTCCCAAGCAAGCGACGCGGGTTCGATTCCCGTCACCCGCTCCACTTAGACGTCGGATTTGATAAGTACCCTTTTGCGTTAGCGAGTATCGCTTAGGGGGGTGTGAAAAATCGCTTGCGTTAGCGAGTGTATAGCGCGTTTGCCCTGACCTGCGGAAATGCTTTCCTCTCTTTCGACTGAGCGAGCGTTTGCGTTAGCAGGCGTTGATTTGGTCGAGGCGGACGCTATGGTCGGCGGCTTCGGTAACGAGTTCAGCGTCGTGGGTGATGACGATGACGACGGCACCGGTATCAGCGAGTTTGCGCATCACTTGTGAGATCGCGACGAGGTGCTTGTAGCCCACACCTGATGTCGGCTCGTCGAAGATGTAGACCTTCTTGTTCGCAGCAAGTGCTGTGACGATGACAAGGCGTTGGCGTTGCCCACCAGACAGTGCTTGCGGATGATCGGACTCGTGGTCGGTGAGGTCGAGTTCTTTAAGGATCGCGTGGGCGTCGATGTGTTGTTTTTCGACTCTGGTTGCCCCGAGCGTAACTTCGTCAATGACTGTGTCTGAGAATAGCTGCCGGGTGGGATCTTGCATGACAAGGTATGCGTCCCGGCTGGTGAATTTTTGCCCATTGAGTGTGATGGATGCACCTTTGGCTTTTTCGAGTCCGCAGATGATGCGTGCCAGTGTTGATTTGCCTGACCCGCACGGGCCTAACAGTGCGGTGATTTTCCCTGCCGGGAAGAGCAGATGGCCGATGTTGAGAACCGTGTTTCCGTGGCGGTAGGCGAAGGTGAGGTTGTCAATCTCAAGCCCATCTCCTGCCGGTTCCGGAAGTTGTGGCATAGGCACAGTCACTAGGGATCGCAGCCCAAGCTGTTTACGCTCCTCATCTGGCATGGCATAAAACTCCTCGCCGGTTGCGGTGAGGGCGATGTTGCCTTTGTCGAAGCAGTAGACACGGTCAGCAATCCCGGAAAGGAAACTTAGCCGGTGTTCAGCAATGATGATGGTGTGTCCGTCTGCTTTGAGCCTGGCGATGAGTGTGGCGAGTTGGTCGATAACGTCAGCGGACAAGTTCGCGGTCGGTTCGTCGAACACGATCAGCGACGTGTTGTTGCACATGGCGACGGCGCAGGCCACGCGTTGCATCTGCCCACCCGACAGTTGTGTGACGCGGGATTCCAACAGGTCGGCGATACCTAACTCGGCTGCAACCTCGTCAATGCGGGCACAAATCTCTTGAGGGTCGCGGCCGAGGTTTTCTGGGCCGAAGGCGAGTTCTTGGCGCACGTGGGTGGTGTAGAACTGGGTGCGCGGGTTTTGAAACACTGTCGAACAGTGGTGGGCAAGCTCTGATAGATCTACTCGTGCCACGTCAATGTCGTCGACTGTGACGCTTCCGGTAAGGTCGCCGTCGTGGAAGTGCGGGATGAGCCCGTTAAACAGCCGCAACGCGGTGGTTTTCCCCGACCCTGACGCACCACACAGCAAGGTGACGGTTCCAGGTGTGATGGTGATGGTTACGTCATTGATTGAGGGGTGGTCTGCTCCCCGATAGGTGAAGGTGACCCCAGTTGCTTGGGCTGTTGTCATAGGACGATTCTCCATATCGCGAAGCTGATAACGATGAGCAGAATGACCGCGTCGATCACACGGAATTTCACGACCGTGACTGAGGTGGGCTTTGCGGTTCCGCCCAGTCCGCGTACAAGGGCAGCAGATGCCAGTTCGTCTCCGCTGCGTACCACGGTCGATAGCAGCGGGATTGTGAAGTACTGGGCCGCACGCAGGGAAAGCGCGGACATGCCGCGTAATTTCATGGCATCTGAGATCGCTTTAACCTCGTGGCCGATCACGGGCAGCACACGTAACGCGACTGAGATCGGGATCGTGAAACAGGTCGGGATTCGTGAGCTGGCGAGTGCTTTTTGCAAGGTGGCAGGTCGGATCACACCGATCGCGTAGGCTCCCATTCCTGCGCTGACACTGAATCGCCACATCCACTGCAAAAACAGCACGAGGAACGCGCTGGCCGTTGACTTCCACACCAGTGGTATCACGAAGACGAGTGTGCCGAGAGCCGCAAACGTGGCCAGGTAGACGGCAACCCAGCTCGGGCGCACGAGCGTGTTGGGGTTGATCGTAGCGCTCGCCAGCATCACGGCGGCGAATCCGCCCAGAGCACACACGAACCACGGCGAGTAGGCACTGTAGATCGTGGTGGAGACGATGACGAGCGCTACGATAATCGTGCGCGGGTCGGGAAGTTTAGACAAGACCGGCCCGTTCAAAGTGTTTGCGCGCCACCCGGGTTCCCAACAGACCAGCAAGCCAGCCAACGATGAGCATCACGACGAAGAAGCCCAACAGAATCGGAATCGTGACAACCTGCGCCATCTTCGCGGCATACTCGGCACCCATTTGTTCGGCGATCTGCGACATATATGCGTCTTGGTTCATAAATAGCGGAATCCACGGGGAAACATAGATCGGCAGGATAAACAGTGCATATGCCAGCGGGACACGAACTTTCACGCTCTTCGGCCCCTTGGTGATCACCAAGTCAGCGAGCAGGCCGAACACAGCGGCGATCGCAATTCCTCCCACCCAGTGACCCGTTACGAAGAAGAGGACTTCGATGAGGATCAGCATGATTGTCAATGCCCCCATCTTCGGAGTGCGGGCAGTAAACAGCGCGAACACGGTGCCGTTGACGAGAATGGAGAGTAAGAAACCGGCATACATGGCAGCCGGAATGAACCCGAGCATTCCGAATGCAAACACGATGACAAACATCAAAGCGGTGAAGACGCCGATATTGATGAAGTCGCGCGTGTTTAGGCGCGAGGACGTGGGTGTGGACATAGTTATTCCTTTCATGATTGTGAACAGTGCTGTGTTTTAGACGAGTTGCCATCCGGCGGCGTTGATGCGCTCTTGCCAGAAATCGCGGTATTGACCTGGCTGGTTGACCAGCTCGTCGTGGCACCCGCGCTGGGCGATACGCCCACCGTGGGAGAGCACAATGATTTGGTCAGCTTGGCGAATGGTTTCAAGTTTGTGGGCGATCACGATCAGTGTGGAGTGCTTGCGTAGCTCGTTCATCGCCGCAACAATGTTGGCTTCATTTTCCGCATCCAACGCGCTGGTGGCCTCATCGAACAGCGCGATCGGGGCCTTCTTCACCAAGGCGCGGGCGATAGAGACGCGTTGGCGTTCCCCACCTGACAGTGCGCGCCCGCCAGCACCCGCCAATGAATTCCAGCCGTCTGGGAGCCGGTTGACGATTTCGGTCACGCCCGACAGGTCAGCGGCCCACCTGATTTCTTCATCGGTAGCTTCTGGGTTGCCAAGGCGAATGTTGGCTTCGAGCGTGTCATTGAATAAATAGACGTCTTGGAAAACGAGAGACACCTGGCGCATCAAATCTTCGGTGGTCTGCTCGCGCACATCAACCCCGCCAACGTATACGCTGCCGGACTGCACATCCCAGAAACGTGCAACCAACCTCGCGATTGTGGTTTTTCCGCAGCCGGAAGGGCCAACCAGGGCACACATGCCGCCTTGCGGGACATGGAAGGAAATATCACAAAGAACCGGGGTGTCCGGATCGTAGCCGAAGGCGACGTCCTCGAAACGAACATCACCAGGAGCGCTCACCGGTGTGGAGACATCGGGTTCGGACAGTTCGGGAGCGTCCATGATCTTGTCGACGTGATTCATTTGCTGGCGGCGTTCTTCCAGCCCGGTCATGCAGCCACCGATGTCTTGGAGCATGGTGGTGAACCGCAGGCACATGCCGATGGTGACCACAGCGTTCAACGCATTCATCTGCCCGCCGAGGGCGAGTTGGGCGGTCAGCCAAATCATTACCACGACAAGGGCTTGGACGAACATTCCGTTTATCAGGTTCGCTAATGTTTCGATCCACAGTGCTTTGCGGCTTTTGCGGTCAGCCTGTTTGAATGCCCGATCAAGGGCCGGGTAGTCGTCGGCGACATGGCAGGAGCGCAGCGCGCCTTGGCAGGTGGAGAATTCGACCATGCGAGCCGCCAGCTCCGATTCTGCTGGTTCGGAAACCTGTTTGCCCTTATCGAGAAGCACACGGGAGATATGAAGGAAGGCGAGCATGATCGGGAAGGCGATCGTCAAGGTCAGTCCCAGTCGCCAATCCCAGAACCACGTGCCCACAGTGATCACCAGCACGGCTGAGAGTTTTTGGACGAGGGAGAAAATGAAATGTGCCGCCGACTCGCCCAAGTTCATCATTTCCTGGGTGACCATGCGCGACAGCCGTCCAGAACTACCCGAATCAAACACTCCCAACGGTAGGCGGGCTACCTTGTTGCCGACCGCTTGGTGTACGTCGTGAATGAACCCGAGCGCGCCGATATAGCCGGTGCGCATGCCATAAAACTCCGTGCCCACGCCCAGCATCGCGATTACCGCCAAGGCGATGAGCCAGCCCCAAAACGACAGCCCCCACACCGGCATTCCGGTCGCTAGGGCGCTTGCTGCGGGAAGCAGAGTCAGCAGGGCAAAGCCGTGACACAGTCCTGAGACCGCACCCCACGCTTGACCGACCGAGAGGTCTCGCCACGAGGCGGGTTCCATCAAACGCTTAAAGCGTGGCAGCAATAGTTGATTCATCGTGTCATCTCCTCGCATGCACCTTGGGCAAGAAGTGCCTGATAGTGCGCATTACCCAACAGCTCGTCGTGTTTACCGACCACAGCAATGCGCCCGCGTTCCATGACGACAATCTGATCCGCGCCCCTGATCGAGGCCAGTCGGTGGGCGATCACAATCACGGTTCTGCCTTTGGCAAGAGTCGAGAGAGCTTGTTGGATTTTCGATTCCGATTCCGGGTCCGCCATCGCCGTCGCCTCATCCAGCACCAACACTGGGGCATCAACCATGAGCGCCCGGGCGATCGCGATACGGGCTGCCTGCCCGCCCGAAACGTGGGTATCCTCACCCAACACAGTGTCGTAACCATCTGGCAGGCTCATGATGAACTCGTCGATCTGCGCCGCCCGCGCCGCCTGCCGCACCTGATCCAAGGTTGCGTCTGGCGCGCCAAGAGCGATGTTGTTTCGAATGGTGTCGCGAATAAGCTGTGCATCTTGCAGGACGAATGCGACCGTCGAATACAACACATCCTGGGAAATGCTCTTTAGATCAACCCCGCCAATAGTGATCGTGCCAGCATCTGGATCATCGAAGCGGGCAATCAAACTCGCCAACGTCGACTTTCCCGCGCCCGAAGGCCCAACCAGCGCGGTCACCGTGCCTGCCGGAATGCTCAAACTCACCTCGTCTAACGCTTGGGTCTCGTCATAGGCATACGACACACCCCGAATCTCGATACCATGACCCTTTGGCGTCTGCGGCATATCTGGCTGAGGCAATGCCGGTAGCTCCATGACGTTCACCAGCCTCACTGCCGCAGACCCTGCGAGCTGGTACGACCAGGCGATGGTTGCGACTGCCATCAACGCTCCCGGCAACACCAAGGCGATCAACGTCGTCGTTATCACCTCGTAGATGCTCACCCAACCGGCGTTCATCATCAACGCGCCACCGCCAAGGTTCACGATCAACAACACCGGGATCGACACCCACGAAAATGAGGCGACCGACATCGACACCAGCGGCATGCACCACGCCCGGTAGAACTTAGAAAACTCGTTAGCTGCATCTAAATAGGCTTTATGTGCTTGGCCGACCTTGCCGAACGCTTTCACCACTGAGATACCGGCAACGAACTCGGCCATCGTTGCCGAAACCTGAGCGAGCTTGGTGTCCATTTGTGCGGTCTTCTCATTCATCCCACGCATCGACATGCCATACATGCCCACATAGATCGGAATCGTCGCGATCGACAGCAGAGCGAGTCGCCAATCCACCACGAACGCATAGGCCAACAAGGCGAGCGGGGATACGATCGCGTTCAGTTTCTCAATCGGCCCGTGCGCGATCACTGTGTGCACCGTGGCCGTATCATCCTGAATGGTCTTGCGGATCTTCCCCTCACCCTCGCGGGTAAACCACGACAACGGAGCAGTCGACATGCGGGCGGCAATCTGGCGGCGCATCTGGTTACGCAACGACAGGTCAATAAAATGCGTCACGCCCAACGCAACAAAATACAAAGTCAACCGGGCCATGTAAGCAGAAACAAGGAGCATCACGATCCAGTTCACCCGCGCCGGGTCCACCCGGTCTTGCATCAGCGCAGCTCCCAGCTCCACCAAAGCCACATAGGGTGCGATAGCCAACACACCAGAGGCGAACGCTAAGACCTGCGCGACAAACAGCTTGCCTTTCACCGGCTGCGATAGCTGACGAATCGCGTTCTGGCCAGCGACAGATTTTTCCTTCGCCGACCCATACTCGCCTTCAACAACCTGATCAATTACACTATCGTCCACGCAAACACCATCCTTATTAGGTAAGGGTAACCTTACTTTATTTCTGGGAGGTGTACCTAACCGTGCACGTCAACTGATATGAGCATCACCCTTTCAGGGCAATCCTCACCTGTTCACCGGTGCGGAACACGAACCGGATCCCGTCCTCGTCTACGATGGCGTGGTCGATGAGAGCGCTCCACTGTGAGGGGCGGAACTCGCTCACAGGTTCGCCCGTCAAATCGCCTAGGGCTGTGGTGATGGCGGCGTGCTTGGCGGTGTTCGCTGCGATATCTGCTTCCAGGCTTGTTTTACGTGCGAGCGTCTTACGGTAGATAGTATCGAGTTCGGTGTAGCGGGCTTGGTAGGCGTCCTGGTTGAGCGCATACCGCTGGTTTTCCGCAATCAGCGCCTCGATCTGCTCGGTCAGCTCCACGATTTTTGTTTGGCAGGCAGCGGCCTGTTCTTCCAAACGGCTCGTACCGAACATGTCGCCAAGCACCTGCGGTAGCTGGCCTTGCTGCGGACGGCGGGCGATCAGTTGATTGAGCGCTTGCACGAAAGAATCCTTGATCTGCTCGTCTTTCACCGTCGCGCTGCTGCAGGGATGTTCGTCTGTGTATTTGTGGTTGCATTGCCAGACTGTGTACTTGTATTTCGTGTTCGACGCCCACGTCTTACGCCCATACCACACCCCACACCGAGCACATTTGAGCCGGGTGGAGAACAAGCCGACTTTCGCTGACGATATGTTGCCATGCCTGGTGGCGAGCTCGTATTGCACTTGATCCCAGATGCGTGGAGCAATAATCGGCTCGTGGTTGCCTGTTACGTAGTATTGGGGTACTTCGCCTTCGTTGACCTTCATCTTTTTAGTAAGGAAATCGGTGGTGAACGTCTTTTGCAGCAGGGCGTCGCCTTTGTATTTCTCGTTCGACAGGATGGAGCGCACTGTCGATGTCGACCACACTTCTTTCCCGCGTGGGGTGAGGATCTTGCGGGCAGCGAGTTCGGTTTTGATTTCGCTGATGGCCATCCCGTCAAGGAACAGCTGGTAGATCAGCCTGACGGTCGGAGCTTGGGTTTCGTCGATGACGAGGCTGCCGTCTGCTCCTTTCTTGTATCCGAGTAGGGATTTGTAGGGCACCATGACTTTCCCATCTTGAAAACGCTTCCTGTGCCCCCAGGTGACGTTCTCGGAGATCGAGCGGGATTCTTCTTGCGCCAGTGAGCTCATGATCGTGATCAATAGCTCGCCTTTGGCGTCAAAAGTGTAAATATTTTCTTTCTGAAAATAAACCTCGACGCCTGCGTCTTTGAGCTTGCGCACGGTAGTGAGCGAGTCGACGGTGTTGCGTGCGAACCGGGACACACTCTTGGTGAGGATCAGGTCGATTTTGCCTGCCAGGGCGTCATCGATCATGGTTTGGAAACCTTCGCGACGTTTCATGGAGGTGCCAGAGATGCCCTCATCGCAGTACATGCCCGCGAACTGCCAATCATTACGGGAATGAATGTAGGTGGTGTAGTAGTCGATTTGAGCCTCGTAGGAGGAGGTTTGCTCTTCCATCTCGGTGGAAACTCGCGCATACGCGGCCACCCGCCTGTGTGCTGGTACACCAGATGAGGCTGCGGCAGATCGAAGCTTCTTTGTTGCGGGTATCGCTGTGACGGTGCGACTCATGCCAACCTCCCCTCACTGGTTAACCCCACCGGCGTCATGGTTCCATCCGCGAGGTGGAATGTGAGCTGATGCTCGAAGGCCTCGATCATCACGACCTGCTCAGCAACATGGACAGGATCGAAACCCTGGGTGTCGAGCATGTCTGCGCAGGCGTGTTCGAGGAGTGTTTCGCGCAGGTTGTGCCCCCTACAGGGGTTGCCGTTCCCGGTGCAGGCACTCCAACAGCGCCAAAACTTATACGAGGTTCCAGACTTGTAGGTGCGGGTTTTGCGTTGATAGTTCTTCCCGCACGCGCCGCAGCAGATCCGTCCGGTGAATACGCCCGTGTTCTTTGACGGGGTCGCCGCCGGACCCACCTCACGCCTGTGCGCGATTTCTGCCTGCACCGCGTCAAACATCACCTCATCAATGATCGCTGGGAGGGCTTGCTCAACCCAATATCGCGGCAGCTCCATCGTGGTTATCGAGACCAAGGGCGAGCATTTGAAGAACGACGATTCTAACCGCAAGATCAGGCTCGGGCGGGCGTGGGCGAACATGTCCGGCAATGGCTACCGCTACTACATGGTCTTCGAAGACAATGTCACCCCACCCGACGGGGCGGTCACTTTGTCGGAGCTCGTGCGTATCCTCGAAAAGCTGTAGGCGGGAAGGACACCTCTTGGGAGAAGACGAGATGGCACATGCGACAATCGCGCCAACGCTGCGCGGTGACACGTTTGCGTCCACGTTCACCGAGGTGCATCATTCGAACACGTTAGGGCTTCGAAACGACGAACAGTTACGCCTGTTCCACCTGTCTGTCCAAAACAACCGCTTCGACCACACAGCCCTCGTCAAGTTCCTCAAACGCAACGTTGGACGCTACGTCTTCTCCCGCGCCGAATACGAAGGCTATAAGCAACGAGACGATCTCGAAGAGGTCGCTCTCGACGCGGTGAACCGGATGCGTTCACAACAAGACGGCATGGGGCTGGGCGAAATCTTGCTCTACGTCCTGCTCGAACAAATCCTCGAAGCACCCAAAGTGCTGAGCAAGATCGAGCTCAACCAAGCCCAAGGCAAAATCCGTAGTCAATGCGATGCCATCCACCTACTCACACCAGACGGTCAGCGAACCACCAGCAGTATCGTGTTTGGAACCTCCAGCGTGGTCGGCAACATTGGGGATGCTATCACTGCAGCATTCGACCGCGTTGTAGATATAGAACAGAATCGCTCAGACGAGGTTCAGCTCGCCGAGCAGACCGTGTTCACCAAGACCCTCGACCCAGCAACAGCAAGCTACGTGAAAGATCTGCTAATCCCGAAGCCGGGTGGGGCACCCGTGTTCGATACTGCCTATTCGATGTTCCTGGGCTACGACATCGGTTTAGATCCAAAGAACTATGGCAACCAGCAGTATCGGTCTGCACTCGATCAGAAAATGCAGGGTGATATCGCAGCGCACGCCCAAATGATCGCCAACGAGATCAACACCCGAAACCTAGATAACTACTCGTTCTACATTTACGTTTTGCCCCTCAATGAAGTAGACGTTGACGCGGTCGCAATCATGGATGGGCTCGTGGACGGGCCAGGTGGTAGCCATGTCTGACAAGCAAGTAACCGTCGGCGATCTCGTATTTTCCGACATCGACTCCAACGAATTCCTCAAACAGCTGTACGCAAACCTGCTCCACAACTACGGCTTACATCGATTAGGGCTGGCGAATCGTCAACCATACGACGTGGATCTTGAAGCAGCCCTGCGGTTCGCAGACCTGCTCTCGAAATCAACCCACCCCACCAACCGTGACCAGCATAGGGTATGGGCGCAAGAAATCGCACTCCTCTGCCACATCCTCTACCCACAAGATGCACAAACGAAAGCATACGTTCCTGCAATCTTCACCACACTAGGCAACTACCCAGGCCTGAAGCAGTTGGGCGTGACTTCCGATGCAGGCATCCTCGACGCCGCATTCAACGCCTACCAAGCCGAATACCTCACCGTGCCCGGTGACAAAACGATGAAGTTCTTCGCGCCGCAAAAGAAAATCTACGACCGCCTCACCGACGGCAAGTTTTCCTTCTCAGCCCCAACATCCTTGGGCAAGTCCTTCATCATGCGCACCTTCATCACCAACCAGATCAAATCCGGGGTGACAGCCAACTTTGCGATCATCGTGCCGTCAAAAGCGCTGATTAACGAGACCCGATCGAAACTGATCGCTGACCTTGGCGAAGACCTAGAACGACACAACTACCGAATCGTCAGTGCCGCCGGTGACATCGTGCTCGAAGGCGATCACAACTTCATCTTCGTACTCACCCCAGAACGTCTGCTTTACCTTCTGATCGGCAAACCTGCGATCGAATTCGAGTACGTCTTTTTCGACGAATCACACAAACTCTCATGCAAGAACAGCCGCGCCCCGTTCTACTACCAAACCGTGACAATCCTTCAACACCGCCACAGGCCACCGCACTTCGTCTTCGCTTCACCCAACATTCCCAACCCAGAGGTATTCCTAAGGCTGGTTGATCCTAACTCTGACGAGAATGAGACCAACGCGGTCGCAACGCAGTATTCGCCAGTCGCGCAGTTCAAATACCTCGTCAACCTGCACGAGAACACCATTTCCAGTTACAACGACCACACCCAAGAATTCACGCACCTAGCCTCGCTTCAAGCTCAGGACGCTACCGCACAGGATGTAACCCGATTTGTTAGTGAATCATCACGAGGTTCAGATCATCGTGGGCAAACCATCGTGTTTCATGCTGCCCGACATCACGCAGTGCAAGCGGCGCGTGACTATGCCCAGGGTTTGGCAGACCTCAACGATAAAGACTTGGACGCTCTCGCAAAAGATATAGAACGCGACGTCCACGAGGACTACTACCTCAGTGGTCTCATCCGTAGAGGCGTCAGCTACCATATCGGCTACCTTCCACCAGCAATCCGCGAACGCATCGAAGGTCTGTTCCGCGAAGATAAAATCTCGACACTATTTTGTACCAGCACGCTTCTACAAGGAGTCAACCTTCCCGCCGACAACCTCGTCATCACAACCAACAAAATCGGCAGAGCAGGAATGACAGCAGTCGACTTTAAGAACCTGATCGGCCGAGTCGGGCGTATCGAGTTCAACCTCTACGGCAACGTATTCATCATCGTGGGCGACCAACTTGCATCCGAGCGACAGGCCAAGGAACTCCTGCAAGCGAATGTTCCTGCACAGAAGCTATCTGTGCAAACTGACTCACAAATTATCAGCAAGAAAATGAAGCAAGGAGTCGTTGCTGATCTTCAAGAAGGACAGATTGAGTTCGCCAAGGGAGATGAAAGCTACGAGCGCTACAACATGAAGCGCAAATTCGGCCTCATGCTCTTGCGCGACATCACCACAGGACGTCAAAGCCTAGTGCGTGAAGAATTCTCCGACTACCTCGACGACCAAACCGTCAGCCAAATCCGCGAATCCTTCGCGCACCGAGAAGGGCAACAAGACGACGACATCAACGTATCTGTCGACCAAGCAGAATCCTTAACTCAAGCTGTCCGAGCCGGACTCAAATACCCACACATCTCCCCGGACGGGAAGTTCAACTACGACGAAACTCTCGCGTTTCTCCAAAGGCTCGCCTCAATCTTCAAATGGCGCGTCTACGACCCCGAAACACTCGGAAAAACAGATAAGTACAGCAACCAACTCACGATGCTGCGCTGGTACACCGTATTACTCACACAATGGATGGAAGGTCACGGACTCCGTTCGATCATGAACCGTGCCCTCCAGTACCGCCTGCAACAAGGAACGCTCTACATCAAAGGGCAAGGAGAGATCCGTTACGAGAACACGCTCCAGCACCGCAACATCGTTATCAGTGAAATCCTGAAAGTTCTTGAAGATGTCATCCTCTTCAGTCTGTCGAACTACTTCCTCAAATTCTCCAACGAATACAAGAAGGTCCACGGAGTAGAGCAGTTCGACAATGACTGGTACGAGTACATCGAGTACGGCACAACAAAGCAGGAAACTATCCTTCTCCAACGGCTAGGATTCACCCGCGAGAGCGCCACCTACATTCGAACCAACGTCTCCAATGCAATCTTCCTTCACGAAGAAAAGCCTTACCTGAACCCGATTCTCCTCGAAAGCTCGAACATCAACGTCCGCAAAGAAGCCAACGAAATCAGATACAACGTGCCAGAAGCCTTCTCGATGCCAGATTTTATGTTCTAACCCCCGCACTAGGTACCCGCTAACGCAACCCCACCAGCAGACCCCCTCAACCAGAAATATGCACCAAACCAACGAACCGAACGGCGATGAGTACCCTATAGCTGAACCTCCAGCACGCCAGCGAACAGCCCCAGAAGCAACAAACTCCCTGGTCAAAAGGGGTTCAGGAACTCACGCGGCTTTTATCATTTTCGACGTCTAAGTATCTAGAAAAACGCCGGCTTTTCAAAGCCGGCGTTTGCGTTAACGGATACTTCCTGCGGGAGGTAGTGTGTAGGTAATCGTTCAGCCCGCCTCGACTCCGGTCGAGAGTGGGCTGGATCTTTTCTATCGAAAAGCCATCCCGGGACACGGTGGCGCGTTCCTTTAGGTCAGCTGTGTTTCTCCTCACGGTTTACTGCTAGCATTCTCGAAATACTCGTTCTTTTTCTTCTAGCCTCGAGGACGCACCATGGCTACACATCATGAGAATAGCGGCGACGCAGTTACCACCCCGGCGGGCAAGCCGCACCTGACAAAGGGCAACCGTACCGCGCTGATGGGCGCCATGTTCTTGATGGCGACCTCCGCCATCGGGCCTGGTTTTATCACTCAGACCACCAATTTCACGGTCCAGCTGGGCGCTGCGTTCGCGTTCGCGATCCTCGTGTCCATCCTCGTGGACATCGCGATGCAGTTGAACGTGTGGCGCATCATCGGCGTATCCGGCCTGCGCGCGCAAGAAATCGGCAACAAGGTCCTGCCCGGTGTGGGGTGGGTCCTCGCGATCCTCGTGTTCATCGGTGGACTCGTGTTCAACATCGGCAACATCGGCGGTACCGGCCTCGGCGTCAACGCGATGTTCGGCTGGGATCCGCGCATCGGCGGCGGGATCTCCGCGGCGATCGCAATCCTCATCTTCCTCTCCAAGCGGGCAGGTATGGCCCTGGACCGCATCGTGGTTCTGCTCGGCGCGATCATGATCCTGCTGATGCTCTACGTCGCGATCGTCTCCGCCCCACCCGTCGGCGAGGCCCTCAAGAACACCGTGATGCCTGAGCAAGTCGATTTCCTGGTCATCACGACGCTCATCGGCGGGACGGTGGGCGGCTACATCACGTTCTCGGGCGCGCACCGCATGATCGATTCCGGCATCAAAGGCCCCGACGCTGTACGGCAGATCTCCGTGAGCTCGGTGCTCGGCATCATCGTGACCGGCATCCTGCGCGTGCTGTTGTTCCTCGCGATCCTCGGAGTTGTTGCGACCGGCGTGACACTCGCGCAAGACAACACTGCCGCGGACGCGTTCTACCACGCCGCCGGGGAGATCGGCCTGCGGATGTTCGGTGTGATCCTGTGGGCGGCCGGCCTCACCTCCGTGATCGGCGCGTCCTACACCTCGGTTTCGTTCATCACTAAGCACGATTCGAGCCCTCGCCTGCGCAACATCCTCACCGTCGCGTTCATCGCGGTCTGCGCGATCGTGTACCTCATCATCAACCAGGCGCCACAGACCCTGCTGATCTTCGCTGGCGCGTTCAACGGCCTGATCCTCCCTATTTCGATGACGGTGTTGCTCTACGCTGCGTGGTTCCGCCGCGATCTGCTCAACGGCTACAAGTACCCGGCGTGGCTGTTGTTGATCGGCGTGTTTGCTTGGCTGCTCACGCTGTTCCTCGGATGGAACTCGCTTGGCGGGCTCGCCAAGCTCTGGGCATAAATAGCTAGGGCCTGATGCGTGAGAGCATCAGGCCCTACGCTTGTACTAAGCGGAGGAATAAGCAGGCGGACGAAGGAGAACAGATGAACCCCACGGCGGTGAACAGCGCTGACCCACACAACGGAGCCGGCGACGATGTGGCACGCTTGAGCCCGGCGGAAGCTCGCGCGCGCTTCCGCGCAGGCTTGCGACGGCCTACCGCGGGCTTCAGCGACGGTTGGGCGCAAGCCAACCTGCTTATCGTGCCGCAGGATCTGGCGTTCGATGTTTTGCTGTTCGCGCAACGCAACCCGAAACCGTGCCCCGTGCTCGGCGTCCTGGAGGCCGGCGCCACCTCGGGGCCGTTGCTGGCCGGCGGCGACATCCGGACCGACGCACCCTCCTACACCGTGTACCGGGATGGCGAGCTCGTGGACACTCCTTCGGATGTGCTGGATTATTGGCGCGATGACCTCGTGACATTCATCATCGGGTGTTCTTTCACGTTCGAGGCGCCGCTGCTGGAGGCGGGCATCCCGGTGCAACACATCGCGCAGGGCTGCAACGTGCCGATGTACCGCACGAACATCGCGTGCGAACCTGCAGGCCGGATGTCGGGGCCGCTCGTGGTTTCGATGCGGCCCATCCCCGCGGATCGTGTGGCCGATGCGGTGCGGATCAGCTCCCGCTACCCGGGCGTGCACGGCGCGCCAGTGCACGTGGGGCATCCGGAAGCGATCGGAATCAAGGACCTTGGGGCGCCGGACTTCGGGGACCCCGTGGAGATCCCTGACGGCACGGTTCCGGTGTTCTGGGCGTGCGGTGTGACCCCGCAGGCGGCCGTGATGGCGTCGAAACCCGAGTTCGCGATCGGCCACGGCCCAGGGCACATGCTCATCACCGACCTCAAGAACACAGACCTGCAAGTTCCCTAGTGGGCGGGGACCCGTAGTAGGCAGGAGTCCATCCGAGGCAGGAAACATAACCCCTGTCCCTCTGAGGACAAAAGTTTCGATCTCCAGTTTCGTCTCATTCATCCAATGGCTCATACGTTCTCAACGTACCGTGGATAAAACTGCACAACGTGCCCCTTGGACACCGCAGGCTTATGTTTGACACCGTTATATGCTCCTGAGTTCCACAACGCATGACGGATTGGCGGGGTCATTACATAAGTAGCTTGAGAACAGCTTGGGCTCCAACCACTCTCAGCCTCTGTTAGCTGGCAACCCAACAGGTCTAATAGTTATCCTTTCGCGGCGTAGCCCCGCTTCCAATACCCCATGAATGACACCTGATTTCTCGGAACTTGGCATTCCTTCACCAGTAGCCTCCGCATCCGAACCACCACGGAAGACTCACCTGCAATCCAGAAGTAGGTCCCGGCTAGCGTCGGATCTAGGGGCTCTGTGTTGGCCTGGTCTTCGCTTCTGCCATAGGAAATATCTTCACCGGACTGCGAAAAGCTTGGGGTCTCCCACACCAGAACGCTGGCGTCATTTTCGCCTGCCGGTGTGGTGGTTGGCGATGCATTCCTTTCGAGAACGTTTGACGGCGATTCTCGCGGGGCCTGGCTTAGCGCATTGTCGACAATCTTCACCAGACTGGAGTACAGCTGCTCGCCCGAAGAGTCGCGCTCATCTTCCGCTCGCGCCAGCCACTGTACTGAGACTCCAGGCGGTACTTCTAGTTGCTGAGCATCGCTTGTACATGGAATCTCAACAAACACGTCTCCCTGTACTCCCTCAGGCCATTCCTCCAGAGTCTTGGCAATTGCCGGCAAGGCAGTTTCGTCTCCAAGCATCACGATGCGGCTACTAGTTCCAGGGGCGAATTCGATGCCGTGGCCGGACTCATCGTCTCGTGTCGGTGCGATGATGAGCAGCTCGTCACCGACCTGTGCCTTTGTAGCCCAAACAGACGCTGGTCCAGCGGCATGGGGGTGCAACACGAAATCGATGTCGAGTTCATCAGGAGTGTTGTTTGACAAGTCGCGTCGAAAAGCGCGGATTGAATACGTGCGGATATGACCGCGAGTTTGGGGGTCAAGGTCTTTCCATGCAGTGAGCCAGTTCTCCTCAGGCAGGTCTGGAAGCTGACCCTTGGTTGGGATAAGGACTTTGATACGGACGTCTCGAATCGTGTCCTTTGGCCCGACATTCTCCACGCCGTGAAGTGTTAAGCGCTGAAAGTGCGGGGAAATCTGTCGGGTGCGGGCAACGCGAACGCGATGTGGCTGGTATCCCATAGGAATCCTTAATCTGATGAGTTGTTTACATCTACTGAGCTAGTTTTGAGTGATGTCGCCCAATGGGCGTAACCGTGGGTAGCCCTGAGACCGGATCGGTAATAATCCGCGATTCGAGGTCGAACGCTTCTCTGGTTAGCTCTTGTGTGAGCACGTCGACAGGCGCGCCTGCGGAATGCAGTCGGCCGTCGCGCATGGCGACGAGAACATCCGAATACCGGGCAGCCAGGTTGAGGTCGTGCAGCACCATGATGATGGTGGTGCCATGACGATGATTGAGATCAGTTAGTAAATCGAGGACTTCTAATTGGTGTTTTAGATCTAGGTAGGTTGTAGGTTCGTCGAGAAGCAGCACATCGGTTTGTTGCGCGAGTGCCATTGCGATCCATACACGCTGACGCTGGCCACCGGATAGCTCTTCGAGGCACCGCCCAGCGAGGTCTGAGACTCGGGTAGCTTCCATAGCTTCGGCGACGATGTCGTAGTCGGCTGAACTCCAGCGACCGAGAATTCCCTGGTACGGGGTTCGACCACGGCCGACTAAGTCTGCAACAGTGATGCCGTCAGGAGCGATGGGCGTCTGTGGAAGCAGCCCGAGCCGCTTCGCCAATTCCCGGGAGGAATAGGAACTTAGCTCCTTGCCATCCAGCTCAACGACTCCAGCTGATGGTCGAATCAATCGAGCTAGCGTCCGTAGAAACGTTGACTTGCCACAACCATTTGGTCCGACAATCGAAGTAATCTTTCCTGTCTCGAATGACAAAGTCAGGTCTTTCACGATGGGTTTTTCCCCATATCCAGAAGCAAGGGACTGAGCATTCAGTTGTGCGGCCACGGTGAGTGACTCCTTGGTTTTAGGTGTTGCTGACAGGGATGGTTGCAGCCATCAATACGCCGGGAATGAAACGGTGTTCATGCAATGTGATGAACAAAGTAGAGCTATCGAGATGCTCTGACGAGCAGATAGATCAAAAAGGGGGCCCCGAATGCACCGGTAATAACGCCGACGGGGTAACGCGTACCGAAGAGGTATTGACCGGCTAAGTCCGCGGCAAGTACTAAGAGGGCTCCGACCAATCCTGATGGCACTATGAGGTTCGCGCCGGGCCTGAAGATCCGAATCGCGATGGGGCCTGCCATGAATGCGACAAATGAGATTGGTCCGGTTGCGGATGTCGCCACTGCGATGAGCATGACGGCTCCGACAACTAAAGCCCCACGAAGCAAGTTCACGCGCAGTCCGAGTGAGGTGGCAACGTCGTCTCCAAGCTCCAAGATTGATAGCTTATGCGCGCCAATCAATAGCAACGGCGTCACGGCTAGAACCGTAATAACTAGCGGAAATCCGCGCTCCCAGGACATGTTATTCAACGATCCAGTCAACCAGCGTGTTGCCGTCGGCAGGTCCCACGCGGAAGCCTTCGACAGTACGTAGGTGGTCCACGCCTGCAACATCGCGGCAATGCCAATTCCCGTCAGAATCAGGCGGGTGCCAGTAAACCCCGATTTCAACGCCAGCAGGTAGGTCAGCGCAGCCACGCCTAACGACACCATTAGCGCCACCGTTGACACGGCCGCCTGAGAGGCATGAAATAGCACAATCATGGTCGAACCGGCAGCGGCCGCACCAGCGGAAATACCGATAATGTCCGGTGAAGCTAACTGGTTTCGGAGCATCGTTTGGAAGATGATTCCTGATACGCCAAATGCAAAGCCGGCGACAATTGCAATCGTGGCGCGTGGTAGACGTAGTTCGCCCACTGCGAAGGATGCACCGGGAACAGTGTCACCCTTGATGACGCTGACGACGTCGGCAAGGGTATAGAAGGAATCTCCAAACATGAGGCTCAGCATCCACAGCGCGGCCGTAAGCGTTGCAAGAACCACTAATGTGAGCGTAAAGCGAATTCGGGCTCTGCCACGTTGTTCTTGGATAGAGTTCGCTAGTTCGCTGACCCTGTTCCGCGGGCGCATGTCGGGAACGAGGTGTGTCATAGGTCCCGCATCCTTGTCCGTCGCACGATCCAAATAAACAGTGGGGCTCCGATGAGAGGCATGATGATGCCGACTGCGATTTCGGATTGGTCACCGACGAGGCGCCCAACGGTGTCAGCAAGCGTGAGTAATAATGCTCCTGTCATGGCGCTTGCTGGGATGAGAACGCGGTGGTCGGTCCCAAGGACCATCCGTAGAACGTGGGGGACGATGAGACCGACGAAAGCAATCGGGCCAGTGACGGCAGTGGTGGTTGCGCAGAGCAGCACCGCGCCGAGTGTTGTCAGGACTCGCGTACGGGTTAAGTTGATGCCGAGGCCGGTGGCGACATCATCGCCAAGAGAGAGCGCGTTGAGCCCGCTGCTGTTTAAAAAGACGATGACGAATCCGAGACCAAGCAAAGGAAAGGCGATCTTCAGTGATTCCCACTGCGCACCGCTGACGGAGCCGATTTGCCAGTTGCGGAACGCGTCCATGACATCGGCTCGTGGCAACAGAATGGCACTGGTCAAGCTGGATAGGGCGGCGGCCGTGGCAGCTCCGGCAAGAGCTAGTTTGAGTGGAGTGGCTCCGCCGTGGCCGATTGATCCCACGCAGTAGACAAACACTGCAGCCGCGAATGCACCGATTGATGCAATCAGCATTGTCGGCATCGTGCGAGTGATGTTGAAGAAGGTGATACCGATAACAACTGCTAATGAAGCGCCGGCAAGAACGCCGAATATTCCGGGGTCTGCGAGTGGGTTTCGAGTGACAGCTTGAAATGCTACGCCCGAGGTGGCGAGCGCTGCACCCGCGCACAGTGCTAGCACTGTGCGCGGGATGCGTGTCCATGCTGCTGCCTCTCCCGCGGTGTCGGTAGATCCACCTAAGGCGGAAAGCGCCTCGGTTAACGTAATACTGCGTACGCCAAACATCACCGAGACGACCACCGATATCAGTCCAAGTATCAGCAAAAAACCGAATACAGCTGACTTGGTGGTAATCGAAGGCCGGGGAACGGACTTTGCTGAAACAGCGTGGACTGAGGTTGGCACTGTTACTTCTTCAACCCTTCGTTAAGCGCTCCGAAGTAACGGTCGATGCCCCAAGGGATAGCGAGCGGTGAGGGGTTCGCGGAGGCTCCTAGTGGGCCATCTTCAAGGAAGGCAATGTTGCCGTTCTTCACCGCTGGAATCTTGGAAAGCAGTGGATCTGCCTGCATATCCTTGACCTTCTTTTCCTCCTTGGCTTTATCGCCCGAGGAGTAGGAGATGATGAGATCGACATCATCGAATTGCTCCGGGTTCTCAGTAGAGACTTCTACCCTGAAATTGTCGGCAGTCTTGGACTTTTCCTCGACGATCTTCGGCGCTGCAAGACCGTGGTCCATGAGGAATCCCATACGAGGATCTTCTGTGGAGTAGAAGCTAAGCTTGGATGGGTCTGAGCCGTTGCCGGGGGTGGTAAAGAGTGCCTTCTTACCCTTGAGGTTCGGGTATTTCTCAAGCGCGTCGGCGATAGTGGCATCCAGGTTCTCAGACAACTTCTTGCCTTCATCGGCCTTACCGATCGCCTTGGAGCTAATCAGAACCATGTCTTCCAATGATGTGCCCCATGCCATGTCTGGGTAGGCAATGACGGGTGCAATCTTGGAGAGTGTTTCGTAGTCCTCCTTCGAGATTCCGGAGTAAGTGGCAAGAATAATGTCGGGCTTTGTTTCTGCGACTTGTTCAAACGGAATGCCGTCGGTTTCATCGAAGAGCACCGGTTTCTTGTCGCCGGAGTCTGCGCCGAGTTCCTTCAGCTTGTCTTCAACCCATGGAAGGATGCCATTGTCGTCATCGTCGCCGTAGGTGGCCTTGGTCATACCAACGGGTACCTGTCCCAGAGCAAGTGGGACTTCTTGGTTCGCCCAGCCGACACACGCAATTCGCTGCGGAGCCTCTTTGATAGGGGTCTCCCCGAACCGGTGTTTGATGGTTATAGGGAACTGCGTGGTGGAATCCGAGGCGCTGACGCTACTGGTGTTGTTTTCGCTACTCGCCTCGTTGCTTCCGCAGGCTGTCATAGTGAATGCAATAGCACCGCTGGCCACCGCGGCCGTCAGGGTTTTAAAGATTTTCTTCACGTCGGTCCTTTGTTGTGTGCGGAGAGTTTCGGTGGGTGCCTCCGAGTCCAGCAGTTCGCTGTACTTCGGAAAGAGTAACATAAGGTTAGGCTAACCTAATAAGAGAAGCAACGTCGGACTTAAATTGTCGATATGTGTTGAAGTGACCCTTAGAGGTGCTGCAAAGCACGCCCACGTCAGACCTTCACCGCACGAACAACAAGTCTGAGCCTGCCTGGCGAAGGTCGGGGCCACTGGCTGTTTCGCTGCAAACAGATAGGTTTAGATGAGGCCTCCGCCGAGGCCTCCGCCGAGGCCTCACAGTGGATCTACCTGGCTGCCTGCGGAAGGAGACGCTGAATGGGCAACGTTTCGGCGATGCTTGGTGTACTGTCCGGCTTCACAGCTATCTGGGTTGTGATCGTGGTCGGCTACATTGCCGGAAGGCTCAACGTCTTGGGCCCCGAAGGCCGCTACGTCCTCAGCCGGCTCACGTTCCTCATCGCAAACCCTGCCCTACTGTTCCAAACGATCGCGCGAGCCGACGTCGCTGTCATCTTCGGGCCGCAAGTGTTCATCGCCGCGATCAGCGCGTTCACCGTCATGACGCTCTACGTGCTGATCGCATGCCTAGCCCTCAAACGCAGGTCAGCTGAACTTACCGTGGGCGCGCTTTCAGCCGGCATGGTCAACTCGGCTAACCTCGGCATCCCCATCGCGATCTTCGTGCTCGGCGACGCCACCTACTCCGTGCCGGTCCTGCTGTTCCAGCTCGCGATCCTCCAGCCGCTCTCCCTCATCTGCCTCGATGTTCAGACCCAACGCGTCGGCTCCGGCGTGGTCGGCGCGCTCAAAGGCATCGCAACCAACCCGCTGATCCTCGCCTCACTCGCCGGCGTCATCGTAGCCACCACCGGAGCCACCATCCCAGAAACCGTCATGAACCCCATCGAAATCCTCGGTGGCGCCGCGGTCCCGGCGATGCTCATGGCGTTCGGAATCTCCCTCGTGGGTTCCAAGCCGCTCCAGCACGGCAACGGCCGCCGAACCGACGTCATGCTCGTGCTCACCTTCAAACTCATCGTGCACCCGCTCATCGCGTGGCTGCTGGCCGCCTTCGTTTTCCAGCTCGACTCCGCCGGCATCTTCATGGCCGTAATCCTCGGTGTGCTCCCCACCGCCCAGAACGTGTTCGTGACCGCAACCCACTACAACCAGGGCATGGTCACCGCGAAAGACACCGTACTGCTCTCCACACTGCTCGGGGTGCCGCTCATGTTCATCTGCGCGATGCTGTTCGGGTGAGCGCCCGTCCCACGCAGTCGGCGTACGATGCGGCAGCGGCCCAGCAGGCCATGTAACTGTTGGTGCTCAGCGGCCCATGAAGCGGACCCGGATGCGGCGCACACGGCGCCGCAACTCGCCTTGCGGTGCGTGCCGGTTCCAATGCCACAGGCCCCACAAACCAGCCACCAACGAAATCAGCCCCGCCAAGAAAACAGACGCGCGGGCACCCAAGATCTCGGCCAGCCACCCCATCAAAGGCGCACCAAGCGGCGTGCCACCCATGACCAAAACCATGTACAGCGCCATCACGCGTCCGCGATACCGCGGGTCCACCGTCATCTGCAACGTCACATTGCACGAATTCAAGAACGTCACGGCCGCCCAGCCGGTCGGGATCAGCATGATCGCATACAGCCACAACCACGGAGCCGCACACGCGGCGATCACAGTGATACCGAAACCGATCGCGCCACCCACCACAAACTTCAGCCGCGAACCCTGCCTCCGCGCCGCCATCAACGCGCCAGCCAACGTACCGCACGCCTGGATTGTGCCGAGCAAACCGAACACCTCGGCATCCGCATCGAACACCGTGGTAGCCATAACCGAATTGAACACCGGGAAATTCAGCCCAAACGAACCCACCACAAACGCGAGCACCATAATCATGATGAGCGTAGGCCGCTGCGCAACATACTTGATGCCCTCAACAACCT
>NZ_KV788980.1:90802-101625 GCF_001807395.1 Arthrobacter sp. HMSC06H05
ACTTGATGCCCTCAACAACCTGGCCACGCTGACGCGGAACCCGCGGCTGACTATTCGCCGGCATGTTCCGAGAAATCACAAACAGCGAAAGCAAAACGCCCGCGAAACTCGCCGCGTTGAGCAAGAAAACCCAACCCGTACCAACCGCAGCAATCAACAGCCCCGAAACACCCGGGCCAATCAGCCGCGCCGAATTAAAACTCGTCGAATTCAACGAAACCGCGTTCGGAACCAACTTAGACGGCACCAAGTCATTCACCAGAGCCTGACGGGCCGGCGCATCGAACGCCGCACCCACACCCAGCAGCGTCGCGAAAACATACACATGCCACAGCTCAACCGTCTCCGTGAGCACCATAACACCCAGGACCACCGCGAGCACACACATGAACGCCTGCGCGATCTGCACGATGCGCAAACGCGGATAACGGTCAGCCATCACGCCCGCATAGGCAGACAAAAAGAGGATCGGCAGAAACTGCAGACCCATCACGACGCCCACAGCGGTCCCCGAATTATCAGTCAGCTGGGTCAGGACCAGCCAATCCTGCGCGATGCGCTGCATCCACGTCCCGATGTTCGAAACCAAGCCGCCGAAAAACCACCACCGGTAATTCTTGATCTGCAGCGAGGCGAACATGCGGGACATGAATAGGCGGCCTCCTCAACGGCGCAGAACCGATGGGGACACACAAAACAGGACCCCGGCGTGGATTGAGGGTTAATGGACAAAAGGGGGTGCGGACGGAATCTTGGAAGGATTCTGTTTGTGAAAGTTGTTTATACGCCCGAGCAGCGTGCGAGAGCTTTGGCGGTTTATCGTCGCACCCAGTCGGTGACGAAGACGGTTCGTGTGCTGGGGTATCCCGGTCGGTGGACGTTGTATTCATGGTTGAGGAATCCTCAGCCTAAGGGCCGTAAGCCTAGGAGAAGGCGGCCTGTTAAGCGGTATTCGTTAGAAACTAAGATTGGTGCTGTCGAGCTGTTTGAAGCTGGTTGGCGGCCAGAGGATATTGCTCGTGAGTTAGATCTGACGTCGAAAATGTCGGTTTATCCGTGGGTGAGATCTTACCGCGAGTCTGGGAGGTGGGGATTGATGAGTCCAGCAGAACGTCGTCGCGAACGACAATTGCCGACACGTCGATCGTTAGAAAACTCGTTGCCGGACGATCCTCGGGAGTTGAAAGCGCTTGCAGCTAGCCTTCTTGTCGATAAGGCGGTGTTAGAGAAAGAACTCGAGCTAGTAAAAAAGACGAGAGCGTCACTCCCGGAGCGCTGAGTAACAGAAATAAGGCCCGGGTCGTTGACGCTTTGCGAGAGTACTTTCCCCTTCCTGAGCTACTGCGGAGTACCGGTTTAAGTTCTTCTAGTTTTTACTATCAAATGGAAGCGATGTCCCGTCCGGACAAGCACGCGACCCTGCGGCAGCTGATCAAAGAGATAGCCAAGACAAGTTTTTACACGTATGGGTATCGCCGCATATGGTTCGAACTCAGGCATCGTGGAATTGTCGTTAGCGAGAAAATCGTGCGTCGTTTGATGAGCGAAGAAGGAATACGTGTCCGCTTCGCTAAGAAGAAGCTCCGGTATTCAAGCTATGAGGGAGAAATATCGCCAGCTCCTCCCAATCTTGTGCGGCGCTGCTTTCAGGCGGATCAGCCCAACAGGCTTTGGCTGACCGATATCAGTGTCTTTGCCGCTAATAATGGTCGTCTCTATCTTTCAGCAATTATAGATTGTTATGACGGCATGGTGGTGGGATACCGAACCAGCCGCCACCCCACCATGGAACTAGCCGAAGACAGCCTCAAGGATGCTATCCGTTCTCAAGGCATCACTGCCCGATCACGGCTTGTTCTCCACTCAGATCGAGGTGCCCACTATCGTGGGCGTTCCTGGCTGGGCTTAACCAACCAGCTCAATATCACCCGTTCTATGTCACGCAAAGGCTGTTCTCCTGACAATGCTGCTTGCGAAGGATTCTTCGGACGAATGAAAGTCGAGATGTACCACGGCTACGTATGGGAAACAACCGAGAAACTTGCCCGAGCAATCGATAAATACATCTCCTGGTACAACAACCGGCGAATCAAGACAAGCCTCGGCGGGCAATCCATAGCGAACCACAGGCTACAAGCAGTAGCCTAGGAAAACACTCCGAAAAACAGTCCGCGGCCCCATCTGACCTATAACCCCAACAGGAGCATGACGGCTAGATCGAGAAAAACAAAGACCGGCCCTGGGCTCCCACCAAAATGGGTAGCGGTACCGGTCATGTTGGTATTCAGGCTAGGCGATGACACCTAGCTGTGCAACGGTGAGGGCTCGACAAGCCACTCGATAATGTTTTTGTGTTGGATCCCGTCGCGGCTCATGTCGAACTGGTCCATGCTCAGCACGGTTTTCGGGAAGTTGTCGGTAACCCCGCGAAGGGCACCGAACTCGCGGTCGACGGTGTTTTGGCTGCCGAGCAGGTAACTCACCTGGAAGTACTCGGTGTCGGAACCTTTGCGGGCGATGAAGTCAATCTCGCGCGCGCCGGCTCTTCCGACACTTACCTCGTACCCGCGCGCAAGCAGCTCCACGCACACGATGTTTTCGAGGGTCAGCTCAATGTCGGCCTGGTTCGAAAGGCCGAGCGTTTCACGAAAACCGTGATCCACCGCATAGTACTTCTCAGTTGCCCGAAGCCTCGCCTTCCCCGCAATGTCAAAGCGCGGAACCCGATAAATCAAGAAAGCGTTCACGCAAAACTCAAGGTAGTTCAACACGGTATCAACCGAAACGGTGCGCCCCTCGCTTTTGAAAAAACGCACCAGTGACTGCGCCGAGAAGGTTTTTCCAATATTTGCGAAGCAGTAACCGACGATGCGGTGAAAAATGTCGACGTCGCGGATCTGGTGATACTCAATCACGTCTTTGAGCACAACCGAGTTGTACACCGAGTCAAGGTAGTCGAGCGAGGGTTCCCGGTCGAGGTTGAAGTATTTCAACGCCGGGAAACCGCCGAACTGCACAAAGTGCTGGAAGTGTTCGCTCAGTGTGCGGTCGCTTTGGCGGTGCAGCTCGACAAATTCCGCAAACGAAAACGGTTGGATCAAGAACTCAACGTAGCGACCGGCAAGATGTGTGGCGAGATCACCGGAAAGCATGCGCGAATTCGACCCGGTGACATAGATATCTGCGTCATAGTCGACGCGGATCGCGTTGATGGCTTTCTCCCAGTCGGCGACCTGCTGAATTTCGTCAAAGAAGAAATACGCGCGGGTGTTTTTGTTGAGGTTTTCGGCTTCGATGCGCCGTAGCAGCGCCGCTGCGTCTGTGATGTGAAGCCCGTCAGCGGACTCAAAATTCATCGCAAACACTTGTGGATCAGCGCTGCCCGCGCGAATCACTTCTTGCAGCTGCTGCAGAATCGTAGATTTGCCGCAGCGACGCACACCGGTGAGCACCTTCACGAGGGGTTTGTCGATAAAGGGCTGGATCCGCGAAAAGTATCTCGGGCGTTCAATGATTCTGTCCACCACAAACCTCCCTGTTTTGTCGAGTATAGTCGACAAGCTGCTACTTTGCGGAGGTTTTGTCGATCTTAGTCGACAAGAATCGCGCTGGCTCGGGCACAAAACAGCGCACCGCGGGAAGGTTGCCGGCGTGTGCCAGCGTCCAACCCGCGGTGCGCTATTCGGACGGTGCGGCCCGAATCGAGCCGCTGAGCCCTCGAGCCGTTAAGCCCTTGAGCCTAGAAGTCCCAGTCGTCGTCGGTGGTGTCTTCGCCCTTACCGATGATGTAGCTCGATCCTGATCCACTGAAGAAGTCGTGGTTTTCGTTGCTGCCAGGTGACAGCGCCGCGAGAATCTCAGGGTTCACTTCGGTCTCTTCAGCGGTAAACCGCGACGGGTAACCGAGGTTCATCAGCGCCTTGTTCGCGTTGTAACGCACGAACACGGCAACGTCGTCCATCAGGCCGAGCGGCTCGTACAGCTCACCCGAGTACTGCAGCTCAAGCTCGTAGAGCTCTTCCAGCAGGTCGAAGGTGAACTTGCGCATCTCTTCCTGACGCTCTTTGCTCTGCGTCTCGAGTCCGCGCTGGTACTTGTAACCCGAGTAGTAACCATGCACTGCCTTGTCACGCAGAATCAGGCGGATCATGTCTGCGGTGTTCGTCAGCGTCGCGTGCACCGAGAAGTGCAGCGGCAGGTAGAACCCTGCGTACAGCAGCAGCGACGACAGCAGCGTCGAAGACACTTTACGCTTGAGCGGATCATCGCCGTAGTAGTGGTGCAGCACCTTCTTGCAGCGTTCCTGCAGCAGATCGTTGGCAACTGCCCAGCGGTAGGCGTCGTCGATTTCCGGGGTACTCGTCAGCGTTGAGAACACCGAGGAGTACGAGCGGGCGTGCACCGACTGCATGAACGCAATGTTGGTGTAGACGGCCTCTTCGTGTTCGGTGCGGGAGTCTTGGATCTGCACGATCTCACCGACAGTTGCCTGCACGGTGTCGAGCATGGTCAGACCGGTGAAGACGCGCATCGTGAGGGTGCGCTCTTCCTGGGTCATTTTCTGCCACGCGGGGATGTCGTTTGACAGCGGCACCTTCTCTGGCAGCCAGAAGTTCGCGGTCAGACGGTTCCACACCTCGAGGTCTTTGTCGTCGGTGACGCGGTTCCAGTTAATGGGGCGCAGCCGGGCTGTCGGGTCGTGGCGGTACGACGGCGGGGTGACCGAGATCTCTTGCAGCGGGCGGTCGGTGTTCAACGGATCAGTCATAGTTCAATAAAGCTCTTTCACTAATGGTGTCTGGTGGTCAGTGCGCGGAGTGCGCGGACGGCGCGCGGTGCGCCCGCGCGCGCAGCACGGGCGCACACGCGGGCGCGAACGCGACTACAGCGCGCAGGAAACGCAGCCTTCGATCTCGGTTCCCTCGAGCGCGGGCTGGCGCAGGCGGATGTAGTACAGCGTCTTGATGCCCTTGCGCCACGCGTAGATCTGCGCGCGGTTGATGTCGCGAGTGGTCGCCTCGTCTTTAAAGAACAGCGTGAGCGACAGACCCTGATCCACGTGCTTGGTCGCAGCAGCGTAGGTGTCGATGATCTTCTCGGCGCCGATTTCGTAAGCGTCTTCGAAGAACTCGAGGTTGTCGTTTGTCATGTGCGGAGCCGGGTAGTACACGCGGCCGAGCTTGCCCTCTTTACGAATCTCAATCTTCGAGGCGATCGGGTGGATCGAAGCCGTCGAGTTGTTCACGTAGCTAATCGACCCGGTCGGTGGCACCGCCTGCAGGTACGCGTTGTAGATACCGTGTTCGCGGATCGACTCGCGCAGCTGTTCCCAGTCCGCAACCGTCGGCAGCGCAACTCCAGCCTCGGCGAAGAGCTCACGCACCCGCGCGGTTTCTGGCACCCACTCCTCGGCCGTGTAACGGTCGAAGTAGCTGCCGTCAGCGTAGTCGCTCTTCTCGAAGCCCGCGAAGGTCGCACCGCGGTCAATCGCCAGCTGGTTCGAAGCGCGCAGCGCGTGGTAGGTCACCGTGCGGAAGTACGCGTCGGTGAAGTCAATTCCCTCTTCGCTGCCGTAGTGGATGCGCTGCGAAGCGAGGTAGCCATGCAGGTTCATCTGGCCGAGGCCGATGGCGTGTGACGCACGGTTACCCTCGGCAATTGACGGCACCGCCTGAATGTCGGTCTGATCCGACACACTCGTCAGCGCCCGCACCGCAATCTCAACGGTTGCGCCGAAGTCCGGGCTGGCCATTGCCTGCGCAATGTTCAGCGAGCCGAGGTTGCACGAAATGTCGTGACCGATCGTCTCGTACCCGATTGCGGCGTCGTACTCAGAGGCGGTGTTCACCTGCAGAATCTCCGAGCACAGGTTCGACATGTTGATGTGCCCCTCGAGCGGGTTCGCACGGTTCACAGTGTCTTCGAACAGCACGTACGGGTAGCCCGACTCGAACTGCAGCTCAGCGAGGGTCTTGAAGAACTCGCGCGCGCTGATCGTGGTCTTGCGGATCCGCGGGTTCGCGACGAACTCGTCGTAGCGCTCGGTGATTGACTGATCCGAAAGCGGAATACCGGTTTCGCGAAGCACATCGTAGGGGCTAAACAGGTGCATATCTTTGTTCTGCTTAGCCAGTTCGAAGGTCACATCCGGAATCACAACCCCAACCGACAGGGTCTTAATGCGGATCTTCTCGTCAGCGTTTTCACGCTTCGTGTCGAGGAACCGCATAATGTCGGGGTGGTGCGCGTGCAGGTACGCAGCGCCTGCGCCCTGGCGAGCGCCGAGCTGGTTCGCGTAGCTGAAGCTGTCTTCGAGGATCTTCATCACGGGAACAACACCGGAAGCCTGGTTCTCGACCTGCTTAATCGGGGCACCCGCCTCGCGGAGGTTTGACAGCAGCAGCGCCACACCGCCGCCGCGCTTGGACAGCTGCAGCGCAGAGTTAACGCTGCGGCCAATCGATTCGAGATTGTCTTCAACGCGCAGCAGGAAGCACGACACGAGCTCGCCGCGCTGTTTCTTACCCGCGTTCAAGAACGTCGGAGTTGCCGGCTGGAAACGGCCCGAGAGGATCTCGGTGACCGTCTTCGAAGCCAGTTCCTCGTCACCCTGACCGAGGAACAGCGCCGTGGCAACAACTCGCTGCTCGAAGTTTTCGAGGAAGAGGCTGCCGTCGAAGGTTTTCAGCGCGTAGGAGGTGAAGAACTTAAACGCACCGAGGAAGGTCTGGAACTTGTGCCCGAAAGCGTCGGCCTGTTCGTGGAGGCGCTCGACGAAGTCCTTGTCGTAGGCGCGCAGGTATTCGGCTTCGTAGTACTCGTTTTCGATCAGCCACTCCAGGCGTTCCCACACCGAAGCGAACTGCTTCGTGTTCGGGATGACCTGCTGGTTCAGGTAGGCCTCCGCCGCTTCGTGATCCTTGTCAAACTGGATCGACCCGTCCGCCGCAAACAGGTTCAGCTGGGCGTTGAGCGCGTGGTAGTCCTTCCGCTCGCCGACCCCGCCAACCCGTGCAGTGTTGGGGGTGGTTGTTTCTGATGGTGTGGCGATCGTCATGCGACGTCCTCCTCATTTGCTTCTGCTTCTAATGTGTTCTGTCGTGCCCAAAATTCGTCTAAACCAGCCTTGACTCGAGCAACGTCGCGGTTGGTGCCAAGAAGTTCAAAGCGGTACAGCTCAGGAACTTTGCACTTGGCTGAGATGATCGGTCCTGCGATGCAGTAGTGCTCACCGAAGTTGGTGTTCCCCGCGGTAATCACGCCGCGGATCAGCGCGCGGTTTGCAGGATCGTTCAGGAACGTAATCACCTGCCGCGGCACCGCCCCGGCCTGCGCTCCGCCGCCGTAGGTCGGAACCACGAGCACGTAGGGCCTGGTCACTCGGATCATTCCCTCTGTGCGCGGTCGGAGTGGGATCCGCACCGCCGGGCGCTCGAGCTTCTCGACGAAGCGGAGGGTGTTCTCCGAAACGCTCGAGAAAAACACCAGGTCAGGTGAATCTTGCCCCTCGAGCACTCGCACCTCCGCGACGCTTCGTGTTCGGCCTTCCCTGCGTTCACTCATCAGCATGTTCTCCTCTCAGCATTTGCGCCTCAGCAATCCCACCCCTACATCTAGTCCTGACCCACATTGCGGGCACCACATATAGTGTTTAGCACGAACACTCTCACAAATCTACGACACGCCGAAGTGCAGACTACGTCATACCGAACCCAAGACTCAAGGGGGATACTTATGGTGCTGTCAGACTCGACGTACTACGGTAGAGAGCACAAGTGAGACCCGGAAACTAAAGAATGAATGAGGGCGCCTGATGACCGCATCAAAGCAATTTCAAGTTCCTCCAGAGATTCACGTGGAAAGCGTTCGCGCTTTTGTGAGCGAGTGGGCAGAGATCACCAATCCTGAAAAGATCGAGCTCGTCTCAGCAGCGGATGACGCCAGGCTGCTCGAAGAGGCCATCGCCGCCGGCGAAATGCTCCGCGCAGGCAAAGGTCGCTACTACTCACGGTCACACCCGAAAGACACCGCCCGCACCGAAGAGCGCACCTTTGTCGCCACGGCTGACGAGGCGGATCGCGGGCGCTACAACAACTGGCGCCACTCAAGCGAGGTCAAACCGCTGCTGACGAGCCGCATGCGCGGCGCTTCGGCGGGTAAAACCATGTACGTGGTGCCGTACCTGATGGCCCCTCCCGGCACCCCGCTTGCGAACTTCGCGCTCGGAGTTGAGCTCACCGACGACCGCAACGTGGTGCTGCAGATGATCCGCATGGCCCGCGTCGGAATTGAGCACTTCGACGGTGTCAGCGACCAGGACTTCTTCGTGCGCGGTGTGCACGTCACCGGTGACCTGACCGCGCTGCAGCAGGGCACCGACGCCGACGAGCGGATGTTTGTGACCGTCGCAGACGAGCGCACCATTTTGCACTTCGGCTCCGCGTACGGCGGCAACGCGCTGCTTGGTAAAATCGCCCACGGTCTGCGCCAGGCGTCCTACGACGGTTACGCCTCAGGGAAGTTCCTCGCGGAGCAGTTCCTGCTGCTTGGGATCCACGACCGTGAAACCGGCGTCACCACGCACGTGTGCGGCGGCTTCCCGAGCGCGTCAGGGAAAACCAACCTCGCGATGACGCTGCCGCCAAACGGACTCGGCGACCGCTACCGCGTTGATTTTTACGGCGACGACATCGCCTGGATGTGGGTTGACGACGAAGGGAAACTCCGTGCCATCAACCCCGAAAACGGTGCCTTCGGTGTCGCAAAAGACACCAACGAGGGTTCCAACCCCACCGCGATGGCGGCAATCGCTGAGGGATCGGGCACGATCTTCACCAACACCGCCTACAACGAAGTCACCGGCGAGGTGTGGTGGGAGGGTCTCACCCCCGAACCCCCGGCCGACCCGGCAGGGTGGCTCGACTGGACCGGCGCGAAAATCACCGACCGCACCGCCGAGCAGCAAAACGAACCGTGGGCGCACCCGAACAGCCGCTTCACTATTCCGCTGGAGCGCATCCCGAACCTCGCCGAAGACGTCTCCAAACCCGAGGGCGTGGTCGTTGACGCGATTATCTTCGGTGGCCGCACCCGCGATCGTGAACCGCTGATCCGCGCAATCGACAACCTTGTTGATGGCGTCTACGACGGGCTGACACTCGGCGCCGAGGCGACTTTCGCAGCGGACGGGCTTGACGGGCAGCTGCGTTACGACCCGATGTCGATGCGTCCGTTCTTCTCGTACTCCGAGGGTCGCTACGCCGAACACTGGCTTAAAGTGCTCGGGCAGCTGAAAGAGATGCCGATGTTTGCCCACGTCAACTGGTTCCAGCGCGAACCCGAAACCGGTCGTTACCTGTGGCCGGGCTTCCGCGAGAACCTGCGCGCGCTGAACTGGCTCACACAGTACCGCGACGGCAAAGTCAAGGGACGCAAAACCCCGATCGGCGTGCTCCCGCTTGTTGAAGAGCTCGACTTTACCGGTCTCGAAATCGACGCGGCGGATCTCGACAAACTGCTGCGGGTTGACGTTGAACGCTGGCTGCAGGAAACCGATCACCGCGCTGAGCACCTGCGCGAGCTGCCCGATATGCCGCGCGAAATCTGGGACGCACACGAGGCGCTTGTCGAGGCGTTGCGGGCCGAGGCGGCAACTGACGCAGGGGGCGCAGACAGCTAGCGCCTGCGCCACCGCGCGGCCGCGGCGACACAAAACTGCCACACAACAAACGAGGGGGAAACCGAAACGTGTTCGGTTTCCCCCTCGCCTTTGGGTTACGCGCCCGCGAAAACTAATCGCGGCTGGGTTTTTTCGATCAGCTCAGCGAAGCGGTCAATGTATTTCTGCAGGAACTCAACGGTTGACTCGCGGGTGATCTTATCCCCGTCACCGAAAAGCTCAGGCGACTGCGACAGGAACACCTCGGGCTGGCCAAGCGTTGGCATGTCGAAGTAGGAAAGCGCAAGGCGCAGGTTCTTCTGCGACGAGTACCCGCCCATGCGTCCAACAGAGTGGCTCACAATTCCCGCCGGGAGTCCCTTCCACGCAACGTCGGCGTTGGGTTTCGACCCAATATCCACCGCGTTTTTCAGGCACGCCGGGATGGTGCGGTTGTTCTCCGGGGTCACAAACAGCACCCCGTCAGAGGCCTTAATCGTCTCGCGGAACTCCGTGTACTCCGCCGGCACCGGCTTGTCGGTGACCTCTGGGTCGTCGTAGTCGAAATCGTACAGCGGCAGGTCGCGGATCTCCACGATCTTCGCCTCGTACCCCTCAGGGAACATCGGAATCAGGTTGTGCGCAATCTTACGGGCAAAGGAGCCACGACGCAGGCTCCCAACAATCACACTCACGCGCTTCGTCATACGTTTCATTCTCTTTTCTCTATTTCAACTGTGGATCATGCACCGCGATCCGCGCCCTCATACGCCACAGACTCGCGCGGCGCGAGCTGCCGGTCGCTGCCCCAAGCCGAGCAGAACCGGCACTCGCTCACGAGGTCAAGCCTATGTTAACAATTCCGCCATTGCGAACCTCATGAGTAACCGAAGCTCCGAGCACCAAGCGCGGCCTGGTGCTCCCGGAACTTGCGGGGATCCAAGCCACTGGCTTTCAACTGTTCCATACGATCGCGCGAGCCGACGTCGCTGTCATCTTCGGGCCGCAAGTGTTCATCGCCGCCAGCGGCGCGTTCACCGTCATGGCCCTCTACCTGCTCATCGCACGCCTAGCCCTCAAACGAAAATCCGCTGAACTCACCGTCGGCGCGCTGTCAGCCTCCCAGGTGAACGCCGCTAACCTCGGCATCCCCATCGCGATCTTC
>NZ_KV788980.1:101645-102361 GCF_001807395.1 Arthrobacter sp. HMSC06H05
CCCCATCGCGATCTTCGTGCTCGGCGACGCAACCTATTCAGTCCCCGTCCTGTTGTTCCAGCTCGCGATCCTTCAACCGCTGTCCCTCATATTCCTCGACGTTCAAACCCAACGGGTCAGCGCCGGAATCCTCGGTGTGCTCAAAGGCATCGCAACCAACCCGCTGATCCTCGCCTCACTCGCCGGCGTCATCGTAGCCACCACCGGAGTGAGCATCCCACAAACCGTGATGAACCCCATCGAAATCATCGGCGGAGCCGCCGTCCCGGCGATGCTCATGGCGTTCGGCATCTCACTCGTAGGCTCCAAGCCGCTACAGAAAGACTCGAGCCGCCGCACCGATGTGTTGCTCGCACTCACGTTCAAGCTCATCGTGCACCCGCTCATCGCGTGGTTGCTGGCCGCCGTCGTGTTCCAGCTCGATTCCGCCGGCATCTTCATGGCCGTGATCCTCGGCGTACTTCCCACCGCGCAGAACGTGTTTGTGACCGCAACCCACTACAAGCAAGGCATGGTCACCGCGAAAGACACCGTGTTGCTCTCAACCCTGCTCGGGGTGCCGCTCATGTTCATCTGCGCGATGATATTCGCGTGAAAACCGCTGGGCTGACGCAAGCGGCGTACGATGCGGTAGTGGCTCAGCCGGCCATGTAACCTCAGCTACTCAGCGGCCCGTGAAGCGGACGCGGATGCGGCGCACACGGCGCCGCAACTCG
>NZ_KV788980.1:102381-102989 GCF_001807395.1 Arthrobacter sp. HMSC06H05
GATGCGGCGCACACGGCGCCGCAACTCGCCCTGCGGCGCGTGCCGGTTCCAGTACCACAAGCCCCACAGGCCAGCCACGAGCGAAATCAGACCCGCGATGCAGAGTGACATCCGCGCGCCCAGAACTTCGGCAAGCCACCCCATCAAAGGTGAACCGAGCGGCGTTCCGCCCATAACCAAAACCATGTACAACGCCATCACGCGGCCGCGATACCTCGGGTCCACTGTCATCTGTAGCGTCACGTTGCACGAATTCAAGAACGTCACCGCTGCCCAGCCGGTCGGGATCAGCATGATCGCATACAGCCACAACCACGGAGCCGCACACGCGGCGATCACCGTGATACCGAAACCGATCGTTCCACCCACCACGAACTTCAGCCGCGAACCCTGCCGCCTGGCCGCCATCAACGCACCCGCCAACGTGCCGCACGCCTGGATTGTGCCGAGCAGACCGAACACCTCGGCATCCGCATCGAACACCGTTGTAGCCATGACCGCGTTGAACACCGGGAAATTCAACCCGAACGTACCCACCACGAACGCAAGCACCATGATCATGATGAGCGTAGGCCTACGCGCAACATACTTGATGCCCTCAACAACCT
>NZ_KV788980.1:103009-150169 GCF_001807395.1 Arthrobacter sp. HMSC06H05
ACTTGATGCCCTCAACAACCTGGCCACGCTTACGCGGAACCCGCGGCTGACTGTTAGCCGGAATGTTCCGGGAAATCACGAACAGCGAAACCAGTACGCCCGCGAAACTCGCTGCGTTGATCAAGAAAACCCAGCCCGTACCGACCGCGGCAATCAACAGGCCAGAAACACCCGGTCCGATCAGCCGCGCCGAATTGAAGCTCGTCGAATTCAAGGACACCGCGTTCGGTACCAACTTGGACGGCACCAAATCATTCACCAAAGCCTGGCGTGCTGGCGCATCGAACGCCGCCCCGATACCTAACAAGGTCGCCAAGATGTACACATGCCACAGCTCAACCGTGCCCGTGAGCACCAAAACACCCAAGATCACCGCGAGCACACCCATGAACGCCTGCGCGATCTGCACGATCCGTAACCGCGGGTACCGGTCAGCGATCACGCCCGCATAGGCAGACAAAAACAGGATCGGCAGAAACTGAAGCCCCATCACGAGGCCCACCGCGGTCCCTGAATTATCGGTCAGCTCAGTCAGAACCAGCCAGTCCTGCGCGATGCGCTGCATCCACGTCCCGATGTTCGAAACCAAGCCGCCGAAAAACCACCACCGGTAATTCTTGATCTGCAGCGAGGCGAACATGCGGGACATGAATAGGCGGCCTCCTCAACGGCGCAGAAACCGGTGGGGTAATACAAAACGGGACCCCGGCGTAGATTGAACTGTAGATTCAACCCTACGCCTAGGGTCCCGCCTTGTTAAGAGTTGCCGCGCTGACGTGGCGCCGCTGGCACGGCGGCATGCCAGCCAAGCTGACGCTATGCCGACGTTAGTTTAGGCCGCGGCCGCACTAGTTCAGGCCGCGCAGGTCGAGTTCGAGGTGGTCCTCCCCCGCCTCATCCAGCTGCACTGGGATACCCCAGTCCTGCTGGTATAGATGGCAGGCGGCGTGGTCCGGGATCTCCTGGCCTTCCTCACCATCGCAGGCTGCAGCACGCGCGGTGATATGCAGAACGCCGTGCACAATCTCCGGGTTGAGGACGAGCTCACGCGTGAGTCCTTGGCTCGTGCCAGCGCCTTCTAGGATGAGTTCTTCAGGGGACGCAGAAACCTGTAGCTGGGTTGGGTCACCCCAACGGTAGTCGAGCTTCTGGCCCGCAGGAGCGGTGAAGCGTGCGGTCAGCTTGTGGGTGCCGGGCTTCACCAGGGTCTTTGGGCGCTGGGTCTGGGATGCGCCACGGTCAACCGTGGTCGCTTCCTTCGGCAGCGGGACCCGCACGAGCTGATGCCGGTTCGTTTCGACCACCAACAGGACCGGATCTCCACCAACGCTGTGGTCCACGAGCACTTCCGCCGGTTCCTGTAGGCCCTCGGCGAGCGTTCCGACCGTATGCGTTTCGGGGTCATAGCGGCGCACCGCACCGTTATAGGTATCAGCGATCGCAACCGAGCCATCCGGCAGAACCGAAACACCCAACGGGTGCTGCAGACGCGCCTCATCGGCCGGACCGTCGCGGAAGCCGAAATCGAACAGCCCCAGGCCTGTCGCGGTCTCAACCTTGGCGACCGTGCCGTCCTCACCCAGGCGCAGCACACGCACCGCGGAGGTCTCCGAATCGGCAATCCACACGTCCCCGTTCGCATCCACATCCACACCGGAAGGCTGCGCGAACATCGCGACATCCGCAGTACCGTCATCCAAGCCTTCGATGCCGGAGCCAGCCTCCAGCGTGACCTCGGCCTTGACGGGGTCGAAACCGAAGATCTGGTGGGTTCCCGCCATAGCGACGATGAACCGGCCAGCCTTCTCTGCCCACGCAAGGTCCCACGGGGATGAGAGCGAAAGCTCGGTAGCGTTCTCCCCCAGCTCACGCGACCAACCGGCGTCCTGCAGGCGGGCGCGTTCGGCATCGAGCAGGCGCTGCACGCCGTTACCGGCAACAGTCGTGACCTCGCCCGTGGCCGTGTTAACGCCACGCAGGCGGTGGTTCACGGTGTCAGCAACCAGGACGTCGTAGCCGACCTTCTCCGCGATGTGGCCGGGAACGACCGCGGCACCCTGCGGCTCGTTGAAGCGAGCGGTGTCCGCGGAGCCGTCCGCGAAGCCGCGCTCCCCAGTGCCGATCTGACCGACCTTGGTCACGAGGTCCGTGTCCATGATCGTGAGCCGGTGGTGGCCCGAATCCACGACGAGGAACTGGCCGTTCGGCAGCTCGATCGCCGAACCTGGGAAGCGGAGGTCCCCTTCGCGTGCCGGCGGGGCGACGTACGGGCCGTCACCGCGGTGCAGGGTGCCCTTCGCATCGTGCTCTTCGATGAGCTCTTCAACCAAAGATTCAAGACCGGCCGCGTGCCCCTCACCCGAGAGGTGCGCAACGATGTAGCCCTCCGGGTCCAGGACCACGAGCGTGGGCCACGCGCGAGCTGTGTAGGCCTGCCACGTCAGCAGCTCTGGGTCATCCAGAACAGGGTGTTCGATCTCGTAGCGCTCAACCGCGGCCTCGAGCGCTTCCTTCTTCGCCTCGTGCTCAAACTTGGGGCTGTGCACACCGATCGTAACCAGCACGTCGCTGTATTTTTCCTCGAGTGGGCGCAGCTCGTCGAGCACGTGCAGGCAGTTGATGCAGCAGAACGTCCAAAAATCGAGGATCACAATTTTGCCGCGAAGGCTCGCAAGGCCAAGGTCCTTACCGCCGGTGTTCATCCAGCCGCGGCCACGAAGCTCGCTCGCACGCAAACGGACGCCGGTACGAAGTGCATCAGACTCAGCAGACACCTTAACTCCTGGTTTCAGACGGGGCTTGAAATGGGGTTTTCACTCGCCGCGCCGAAGGCGGGGCGGATTGTGTCCATTCTAGAAGTTCGCCTCACGCCAACGCTTTCGGCGCGTAACATCACGCTTTATGCCCGCGGCGTATCGTCACGGCCCTCCGGCGAACCCGTGCCCGCGGCCTCGCTCTCCACCGCTTCAGCCTTCGGGGCTTGCGCATCGACCTTGGCCGCCGCATCGTCCTGAGGAAGGCCTTCTGCTGGCAGGCCTGCGCGGATGCGGGCTGCGCGGCGCGCCTCTTCGAGGCCGTCGGCTTGGGCGCCCTGCAGCTGCTGCAGCATCTGGTTGTAGTCGCGTAGTTCGCGGTTGCCGGTACGTTCGGCAACGCGTTCGTCGCGGCGTGCTATGCGTTCCTCCGAACGCGACCACCCAACGGCCACGCCCACGGCGAGCATCAGCGTCGGTACTTCGCCGATGCCCCACATGATGCCGGCGCCTATTCGTTGGTCTTCGATCGCGCTCGGGCCCCAATCGCGGCCTTGGTTGCCGAACCAGTCCGGCTGGATCAGGACGTCGGTGCCCATGATGCTGGTTGCGTAGAACGCGTGGAAGATCATGGTGATCAGCAGGATCACGAGCCGCACAAAGTATGGTGCGCGGTTTGGTAGCGGGTCCAACCCGATCATGTTGACGGCGAGGACGTAGCCGGTCAGCAGGAAGTGGAAGTTCATGAACTCGTGGCCTAAGTGGTATTTCATGGAGAACCACATGAGGTCAGTCGAGTAGAAGATCACGATCGAGGCGGTGAAGTTCACGGCCGCGACAATCGGGTGTGTGACGCCTTTAGCCCACTTGGAGTGAAGGAACACCAGGGTCCATTCGCGGGGGCCGCGGGTTCCGTCGCGCCGGGCGGGGATCGCTTTGAGGGCCAGCGCGATCGGGGACCCGACCACCAGGAAGAACGGCGCGACCATGGTGAGCGCCATGTGAGCGACCATGTGCATCGAGAACAGGTTCTGCCCGTACACCGCGATGGGCCCGGATGTGATGTAGAACAGGAAGATCAAGCCCACATAGAAGCTGAGGGTGCGCCACCAGTCCCAGTGCCCGCCTTTAGCGTGGACGCGGTAGGCCCAGCGGCCGTAGGCGATCGCGAGGAAGATAATGATCGCGACCCACAGCCAGTCGAAGCGCCACACACTCGCCCACGATGAGATGGTCAGCTCGGGTGGTAGCTCGTAGCCGGAGAGGCGGCGGGCCGGGGACATGACTTCCGGCGGCGCGGTGGATACCGGCGGTTGGGTGCGGGCGAGCACCACGGCGATCGCCGATACGGCGGACATGATCGCTACTTCAACACCGATGATGCGCCACGCGGCTTTGCGTGCGGTGAGGTCGCCGTTTTTCAGGCGCGGAATGATGTTGGAGCGGTGGATGATCCCGAGGAAGCCCAGGATCACCGAGAGGAAAGCTTTGAAGATGAGGAACAGACCGTATTGGGTTCCGAAGAGCTGCTGAAGGGTGTGGACGCGGATCGCACCTGCCGCTACGCCGGAGAGCACGACCAGGAAGAACGATGCGCCAGCTAGGTGCGAGAATCGTTGCAGGACTTCCGCTGCGGCGGGGTTGGTATCAGGGCCGGTGATGTTCTTTTGCGCTCCGCCAAGCAGCCCGGAAACAACGGCGAGTGCTACGAGCCCGCCGCCCCACGCGACGACGCCGAGTAGGTGCAGGCCCATCGAGTTCACGGCTCCCCAGTGGTCGTCACCGCCGGCGGCATGGCCGAGTAGCGCCAGCGGCACGAGGGCAACCCCTGCGAAGCCTGCGGCCCAGCCGAGCGCGTTGGCGCTGCGGGCGGCGATCATGGTGGTGCTCGTGATGATCGCGAGGGAAACGACCACGGCCCAGCTTCGGCCGAAATCGAAGTTCAGCATGTAGTCGAAGATGCCGTCAGTGAAGGATTTGTCTGCGGTGACGGGGAGCGCGGCGGCATCCGAATAGCTGAGAACGAGCGTGGACATCGCAGCGAACGCCCACACGATCGCTGCGACGGAGCCGACGGTAACGAGCCGGTTGAACGCTTTGGTGAATTCCCCACCATCAGTGGAACCTGCGGCCCGAGTGGTGCGCTGTGGCCGGGTGGTACGCGGGATGATCGCGCACACGAAGATGAGCGTGCCGAGCGTGATCGAGAAGCTGATGTCGTGAACCCAGCGCGCGATCGGCAGGCCGTAGCGGGTCACCACGCCCGGGTCACCGAGTAGAACGGAGAGCGCTGTACCGGAGTACGAGAGCGCGAGGAAGAGGGTTATGAGCCCGATGGGCGCGGAAATCCAGGTGAGCGCGTATGCGACTCGAGGGTTGTCTGCCGCGAGCCTCGCGTTCTTTGCGGAAGGGTCCTCGCTTCCGCGGGCGGGCTCGGCGGAGGCACGCTTGGACGTTGCAACCTGCGAGTGCGACATGGGCGCCTTTCCTGAGGGCTTTTCTTCAGCGGAGGTTCACGTGAGCGGAGCTCATCAGATCCAGTTTAGGCGGTGCCGCTGTGGGAAGCGTTCCCGCCGTGGGGGTTAAAAAGTAAACCCACTCCAACCTGCGTGGTTGGGGCGGGTTTACTGCTCAGCTTGCGCTGTAAGACTTACTTATTGGAAACAGCAGCCTTCAGCTTGGAGCCAGCGGAGAGCTTAACGGAGTGACCAGCAGGGATCTGGATGGTCTCGCCGGTCTGTGGGTTGCGACCCTGGCGTGCGGCACGGTTGGTGCGCTCGAAGGACATCCAGCCTGGGATGGAGACCTTGTTGCCCTGGGAGATCTGCTCGGTCACGGTCTGGAAGAGGGCATCCAGTACGTCGTTAACCGTGGTCTGGGTCTGGCCGGTGTTGTTCGCGATAGCGCTCACAAGCTCACTGCGGTTCATTACTTGTCCTCCTGGACTCGGATACTCCCCAACCAGTGAGGGCTGAGGATTGCCCCAGGTTTCGGGGCCTGGATATGAAACTAACAGGTTTTCCCAGAATTTCGCGTGTTTCGGGGCGGATTTTCCGCGTTGAGTGAGAATTTACCCAGATTTTTGGCTGATTAGAGCTTCTTAGAGCGGTTTCTGGCGGCGAAAACACGAACGGAGCGGCCTAAACCTGCTTAAACGCGGACGTCCCGGCGCCTCGCTGATGTTCTTTTCAGCTGGGGCCGGGACGTCCGTGACAGCGTGCGATGCTTGTGTGCGTGCCGCTGTTGACGCTATGTGTTCCTCACAGTGCTGAGGAAGCGTGAGCGATTACCAGGACGACTTGGTGATGCCTGGCAGCTCGCCCTTGTGAGCCATTTCGCGGAAACGCACACGCGAGATACCGAACTTCTGGAAGGTACCGCGTGGGCGGCCGTCGATGGAGTCACGGTTGCGAACGCGAACTGGAGAGGCGTCACGTGGGAGCTTCTGCAGGCCGACGCGTGCTGCCTCGCGGGCTTCGTCGGTTGCGTTCGGGTCGATCAGGGTCTTCTTGAGCTCGGCGCGGCGCTCGGCGTAGCGAGCCACGATCACCTTGCGCTGCTCGTTCTTGGCGATCTTCGACTTCTTAGCCATGCTTACCGCTCCTCACGGAAATCGACGTGCTTGCGAACCACTGGATCGTACTTCTTGAGCACGATGCGGTCCGGGTTGTTGCGGCGGTTCTTGCGGGTCACGTAGGTGTAACCGGTGCCTGCCGTGGACTTGAGCTTGATGATTGGGCGAACATCCTGTGCTTTTGCCATCAGAACTTCTCTCCCTTCGCCTTAAGCTCAGCGACTACGGCTTCGATGCCGCGCGCGTCGATCGTCTTGATGCCCTTGGTGGACAGATTCAGGGTGATTGTCCGGCCGAGGGATGGTACGTAGTACCGCTTCTTCTGAATGTTCAGGTCCCACCGACGCTTGGTGCGGCGGTGCGAGTGCGAGATGCTGTGTCCGAATCCGGGCACTGCACCGGTCACCTGGCAACGCTGTGCCATGTTCACTCCTCCAGTGTTGGTCAGTTGTGCTGCGGTCCCTTGCCGCCTGGCTGTGGTGTTGGCTCGCCTGGAGTCAGGTGAGCGCAGCCGATGACGATGCGAGGTCCCGCTACCCAGTTGGGGACACCGTGCTTACAACGCTGGAGGGCCTAAAGCAGCTGGGTGAGATCCAGCCAGTGGTTGACCATCAGACAGGTTTCAAACAACGGTGGTCCGGGTGAAGCGTGGGCATTTGCCTACCCACTGTTCACCTTCTCTTCCGTGTCACGGGCTGTTGGGCACGCAAAGATTAACGCGTGGCAACAGAACGCCTATCTATCTTAGGCAATCCCCCATCTTTGGGGCAAATCATGGTAAGCGAGTTTGGCCACACTCGCACCGGGGCCTCCACCCAGCAGGCCGGCGCCCGGCGCGCGCCATCTGGCAAATTGTGTGCCGCATCGTTTTCTTGGCTAGTCTTGTACTGAATCGACAGGGGAGCGCTAACCGAGCGCTGAGAGTGCCGATGTGGCAGACCCTCGAACCTGATCCGGTTAGTACCGGTGTAGGGAGTTCGAATCTTCTCTCGTGGGCACACGTGGGCCACCCCCTTTCATGAACTGGAAGGTTGTTGTGGCAGATATGCGTAGAAACCCTCTTATGGCGGCTACCGCGGTGCTCTCTGTTGCGGGCTTGGCGTTGAGCGGTTGTTCGATCGCGGCTCAGCAGGAGGATGCGGATTCGAAAGAGAAGACGGTCACGATCATCACGCATGATTCCTTCGAGTTGACCAAGGAACAGGTCAAGAAGTTCGAGACCGAGACCGGCTATAAGCTCAAGACGACCTCCCCAGGTGACGCGTCTTCTGTGGTCAATCAGCTGATCCTGGCTGAAGGTAAGGCGTCCGCGGACGGTTTCTATGGCGTGGATAACCTCCAGGCCGGCGCGCTGACGGAGAAGGGCGTGGTCGAGGACTATGTGCCCGAGAAACTGCCGGAGGCTGCGAAGAAGCTGACCAACAGTGACGCGTTGACCCCGATCGATCAAGGCCAGGTGTGCATCAACGCTGACGCGGGCTGGTTCAAGAAGAACAAGGTTGATTTACCGAAGAGCATCAACGACCTCACCAAGCCTGAATACGCCAAGCTGCTGGTAGCCCAAGACCCGGCGCAGTCCTCCCCTGGTTTCGCGTTCATGGTCACCACGATGCACAAGACTGAGGATTGGAAGAAGGCGTGGGAGGACATGCTGGCTGGCGGCACCAAGGTCGTCTCTTCATGGTCTAACGCGTACAACACGGACTTTTCCGGTTCTGAAGGCAAAGGTAAGTACCCTCTGGTGGTCTCCTACTCCTCCTCCCCCGCTTTTGAGGGCGGTAAGACCGTGAACATCGATGACACCTGCATCGACCAGGTCGAATACGCCGGAGTCCTGAAGAACGCTAAGAACCCTGATGGTGCCAAGGCCTTCGTGGACTTCATGCTCAGCGAGGATATGCAGAACGCTATCCCTGAGCAGATGTACATGTACCCGGTGAACCCCGATGTGAAACTTCCGAAAGACTGGGCCGCTCACGCGCCGCTGTCGAAGACGTCGGTCACCCCGGACCCGAGCGAGATCGCCCAGAAACGCGAGGAGTGGATCAAGCAGTTCCGCGAGCTCAGCAAGAACGCTAAATAGGTGCGTTCCTGAGACGAACACTGGGTAGAAGAACGCCGGGTAGAAGAAGCAGGTCGGGTACCTGATGCACGAGCAGAACCGCTCTCACGGCGAGCTGAGGCGTCGGCGCCGCATCGTGACCATTGTGTGGTCTGTTGCGGCGCTGGCGTTGCCTGCCGTGTTCTTGGCTTTCTTCTTTGTGTGGCCGGTCGCGGCGATGATCGGCCGCGGCGTGACCCCGCCCGAAGGCAGTGAAGGTACGTGGTGGGGGCCGCTCGTTGCCGTGTTGTTCGATGGGTGGACGTGGCGGCTCATCGCGCAAACACTCGGGCTCGCGTTGGGTGGCACGCTCGGCTCGATCGTTCTGGGGCTTTTCGGCGCCCACATTCTCTCGACCCGTTCTTTCCGTGGGCGCGGGGTCATCCGCGCGGTCGCGACCATCCCGTTCGTTTTGCCGACCGTGGTGGTGGGTGTCGCGTTCCGTGCCTTGCTCGCCGAGAACGGCCCGTTAGGTTTCTTGGGCCTGGATCAGACCACGGCCGCAGTCATCCTCGCGATGATCTTCTTCAACTTCTCGGTTGTTGTCCGTCAGGTCGGGGCTGTGTGGGCTGACCTTGACCCGCGCCAAGCCGAGGCCGCCCGGACTCTCGGGGCGAGCCGCTTACGGGCTTTCCTAACGGTGACCCTCCCGGCGCTCAAACCCTCGATCTGGTCTGCGGCTTCGCTCATTTTCTTGTACTGCTCTACCGCGTACGGGTTGATGATGACACTCGGGAAACCAGGTTTCGGAACCTTGGAAACCGAGATCTATATCCAGACCGAGACGTTCCTGGACCTGCCCCAGGCGGCAGCGCTGTCGATCCTGCAGCTGGCGATTGTGCTCGCTTCGCTCGCGGTATCGCAACGCGCGCGTTCTAAAACTGAGACGACTCTGCGGCTATCGCAGCCGCGCTTGCGGCCGCTGGCCCGGGGTGACTGGTTCTCCGCAATGATCGCTTTCGGCACCGTCACTGCCCTTATTGTGGCCCCTCTGCTGGCGTTGCTGTTGCGTTCGTTCTCAACCCCACACGGCTGGAGTCTCAACAACTACCGGCTTCTAGCCACCAGCTCGGGCACCGGTTTCGGTGGCGGGTCGACCCCGTTAGAGACGCTCCGCAATTCGCTTTTGACCGCATCGGACGCCATGTGGATCACCCTCATCGCGGGCCTCCCGTTGGCGTGGTGGCTCTCCCGCCACGCACGCACCGCCGCGTTCGGGCGGGCGCAGAAGATTGTGGATGCCGCCGTGATGTTGCCGGTCGGGGTCTCAGGGGTCACGATCGGTTTCGGTTTCATCGTGTCCTTACAGATCGCGTTCCCGGAGCTTGCGCGTTCAGGCTCACTCGTGCCGTTCGCCCAAGCCGTGGTCGCGTTGCCCGTGGTGGTGCGCATGATCATCCCGATCCTGCGCTCGGTCGACCCGAAACTCAGGGAGGCCGCCGCGACCCTGGGAGCGAGCCCACTGCGGGTCGCGCTGACCGTGGACGGCCCGATGGTCGCCCGCGGCATCGGATTCGCCGCGGGGCTGTCCTTTGCGATCGCGCTCGGTGAGTTCGGCGCCACGAGCTTCCTGGCGTCTGCGGACTTCCAGACCCTGCCGGTCACGATCGTGCGGCTTATGAACCGACCCGGCGCCGATAACTACGGAATGGGTATGGCGGCCTCCGTGATCCTCGCTCTGGTTGCGGCAACCGCGATGGCGGTGTGCGAATGGCTCGCCGAACGCTCAACCCGTTCCGCGAAACTCTCCTCAACATCCGCCCGTCGCACCACAGTTCCCCAGGCTGCTGCTCCCCGCAGCGCAGATACAGACAGCGAAGTTTCCCGCAGCGCCGCCAGTACCGTTCCCGCCAGTGATTCTGCAGCTAAGGAAGACTAAATATGCCTACTGCTTCATATGCCCTTGAGGTGCGCGATGTGGACGTCACCTATCCCGACGGCACCGTTGCTGTCCGCGGGGTCAGCGTGGGCGTGGAACCGGGTTCGGTTTTGAGCCTGTTGGGCGCTTCTGGCTCCGGTAAGTCCACGCTCTTGCGCGGAATCGCGGGCCTTGAAGACGTCACGGCTGGCGAGGTCCTGCTCGACGGCGTCGATGTTGCCGGTGTTCCGGTCCACCGGCGCGGCATCGGGATGGTGTTCCAGGACGGGCAACTGTTCCCGCACCGCAATGTGGGCCGAAACATCAGTTATGGCCTCGAAATGGCAGGGGTCGCGAAAGATCAACGCAAGACGAGGGTCGAGGCGATGCTTTCGCTCGTGGACTTGGACGGTTACGCCGAGCGCCCCATCCGCTCGCTTTCAGGTGGTCAGGCCCAACGTGTCGCGCTCGCGCGCACTCTCGCACCGGAACCGAAGGTCGTGTTGCTTGACGAGCCTTTTTCGGCTCTGGACCGCGGCCTACGCGCAACACTCGCGCCGCATGTGCGGGAAATCCTCGCCCGCACCAACACGACCGCCGTACACGTGACCCACGACCACACCGAAGCCCGTGCGCTGGCAACTCATGTGGCGATTCTCGATCACGGCAAGCTCATCGCCCACGGAACCTGGGAAGAGATCGACCAAGCGGCGGCAACCGATCCGCGCATCGAACGCCTGCTGGGCTAGCACGCGCCGAGCCGTTTCAGCTCGACCCGCTACCCTGCTAGCCTGAGCCTCGGCCATGCTAGCGCGGGGCGTCAGCATTCGACGACGTTGACGGCGAGGCCGCCGCGGGCTGTCTCCTTGTATTTATCGAGCATGTCTTGGCCGGTGTCCCACATCGTCTTGATGACCTCATCGAGGCTGACTTTCTGTGTGCCGTCCCCCATCATCGCCATGCGGGCGGCGTTGACGGCTTTCGTTGCGGCGAGCGCGTTGCGTTCGATGCACGGGATCTGGACGAGGCCGCCTATGGGATCGCATGTGAGGCCGAGGTTGTGTTCCATCGCAATCTCGGCGGCTACTTCTACTTGCCACGGTTCGCCGCCGAGGACTTCGGCGAGTCCCGCTGCGGCCATCGATGAGGCGGAGCCGACTTCGCCTTGGCAGCCGACTTCGGCCCCTGAGATGGAGGCTTGTTTCTTATACAGGTTGCCGATCGCGGCCGCGGTGAGCAGGTAGCGGCGGACCTGTTCCGCGATGACCTCGGGGGCTTGGTCCCGGCATGCGCGGGCGTAGTGGGTCACGTAGAAGCCGACCGCTGGGATGATGCCGGCCGCGCCGTTGGTTGGGGCGGTCACGATGCGGCCGCCCGATGCGTTCTCTTCGTTCACGGCGAGCGCTGCGAGGTTGACCCACTCTTGCCAGTATTCGAAGGAGCGGTCTGTGTCGCGGGCGTAGAGCTCCTTGTGCCAGCGTGGTGCGCGGCGTGAAACGTTGAGCCCGCCGGGAAGGACGCCGGTGCGTTCGATCGCGGAGTTCTTGCAGTCCTCCATGACTTGCCATAGATGGTCGATGCCGTCGAGGACTTCTTGGCGGTCGCGGATCGCTTCCTCGTTGGCTAGCGCGACCTCCCATATGGCGAGGTCGTGCTTCTTGCACTGCTGCAGAAGCTCGGCACCCGTATCGAAGGGGTACGGGACGTCGATGTCCACGTGTGCGGCCGCGTCTTCATCGCCAGCTCGTTCGATGAAGCCACCGCCGATCGAGAAGTAGGTCTCTTCGGCGATGACTCCCCCAGCGGATTCGAGGGCCGCGATCTTCAGTCCGTTCGTGTGCCGCGGCAAGATGGTGAGCGGGCGCTGCGTCATGTCCTCAACACCGAACGCGAGCTCAACGGTCTCCACGCCATCGAGCGCGGACCCCACCGCGAGCTTCTCCCCGCGATCCCACGCGGCATAACGAGCCTCGGCCTGCTCGGGCAAAACCGTCTCCGGCGCATAGCCCTCAAGGCCCAACAAGAGTGCCGTGAACGTCCCATGCCCTTGCCCCGTGGCAGCCAGCGAGCCATACACATCAACACGTAAGCCAGCCAGCCGGCCATACGCTGACGGGTTAGCGGCAAGACGCTGCACGAAGTCCCGGCCGGCACGCAACGGGCCGACCGTGTGGGAGCTCGAAGGCCCCAAACCCACGGAGAAAAGATCAAAAATACTCAGGTACATTCGCACTCCTGAAAACTTTCGCCGGCACGCTCTCCCTCAAGGTGGGCGTGCCGGCGAAGGTCTATATGTCGCTGTGGCGAGGCGCCCTGCCTGGCCCCGCCACTACGGTGAAACGCGTCAAGCGACGCTCTAGACGAGGTTGCCGCCATTCGCGGAAGCGTAATCCTCAGCGGAGAGCAGCTCACCTTCCGAGCTCACCTCGACAGTGAAAAGCCAACCGGCACCGTATGGGTCCGAATTCAACAGTGCAGGATCATCGATCACGGCCTGGTTGATCTCAACGATCGTGCCGCTGACCGGCGCGTACAGGTCAGAAACCGACTTGGTGGACTCGACCTCGCCGCATGTCTCACCAGCGGTGACCTCGCTACCGGCCTCTGGCAGGTCTACGTAGACAACATCACCCAGTGCGTCAGCCGCAACCTGGGAGATGCCAACCTTCACCGGGTTGGAGTCATCCACCCACTCGTGTTCAGCGGAATAACGGAGGTTCTTCTTCACATCGGACATGGTCTCTCCTTGATGATCAGGCCAGGAATCCGGCCGTACATGTGAATCTAAAACTGTGAATCTAGATGCGTGAATCTAGTTGTGTGTGACTTTAGTTGGAACGACGATAGAACGGGAGAGGCGCCACCGTAAACCCGAGCATCTTGCCCCGGATATCCACGGCCAACTCGGTGCCTTCCTCAGCGTGGGCCACATCGACCATCGCCAATGCGACCGGATAACCCAGCGTCGGGGACGGCTGGCCGCTGGTCACCTGCCCCACCTCAGCGCCATCGAGCATCACGGTGTATCCGCCGCGGGCGGCGCGACGCTCAAGGCCCTTCAAACCCACCAAGCGGCGGCCACTCGTGACACCCAGCCCGGATTCTTTGGCGGCCTCGAACGCGTCCCGGCCCACAAAACGCTCATTCTTCTTCAACGAAACCACCGGCCCCAAACCGGCCTCGAGCGGCGAGGTCTCAGCCGATAGTTCGTTGCCATACAGCGGCATGCCGGCCTCCAGACGCAGCGAATCGCGCGCAGCCAGGCCGCACGGAAGCAAACCTTCCGCAGCGCCAGCGTGAATCACCGCATCCCATACGGCCTTCGCATCGGCGTTAGCGATATAGATCTCGTAACCGTCCTCGCCCGTGTAACCGGTGCGAGCAACCAACGCATCCACACCAGCCACCGTGGCGGGCACCGCCGAATAAAAACGCAGATCAACCACGGCGTCGCGGTCAGCGCCCTCGGTCACGGCCGCGAGGACCTTCTCCGCATTCGGGCCCTGAACCGCGACCAGCGCGGTCTCATCAGACTCATCGGTAACCACAACATCGAAACCCAGAGCGCGTTCCCTGAGGGCCTCAAGCACCGCCGGGGTGTTGGAGGCGTTCGGGACCACCAGGAACTCGGTCTCATCTAAGCGGTAGACGATCAAGTCATCGATGATCCCGCCGTCGGCGTTCATAAGCAGCGAATACTTAGCCCGACCCACAGCGACCGCCGCGAGATTCCCCGCAAGAGCCGTGTTGAGGTAGCTCGCCGCATCAGGCCCGCTCACCCGAACCTCACCCATGTGGGAGAGGTCGAATACGCCCGCTGCCTCACGCACCGCCTTATGCTCGGCAAGCTCGGAACCGTAACGCAACGGCATATCCCAGCCGCCAAAATCGGTGAAGGATGCACCCAGCGCCTCATGAACCTCATGAAGCGGAGTGTGACGAGACGTTATATGCATGTTCGTTGGAACCCTTTCGTGCAGGGTCGGCGAAACGCCGGTGCTATCTGGATGGTGGGGTGAGTTATGAGCCACGGGCCAGTCCTCTGAGTCTTCGAAAGCCGAAAGCGGCGGGCATTCGCACATCAGGTTGCGGTCGCCATAGGCCTGGTCGATGCGGCTGACCGGAGTGAAGTACTTGTCCGTGACCGAGGTCTGGCCCGGGAATACGCCCTGCTGGCGGGAGTAGGTGCGGTCCCAATCAGTGCGAGTCACGACTTCCGCGGTGTGCGGCGCGTTACGCAACGGCGAGCCTTCGAGGGAATGGATGCCGTCTGCGACCTCGTCGATCTCTTCGCGGATGGTCAGCATCGCGTCGATGAATCGGTCCAGTTCCGCAAGGTCTTCGGATTCGGTTGGCTCAACCATGAGGGTGCCTGCCACCGGGAACGCGAGCGTTGGCGCGTGGAACCCGAAGTCCATGAGCCGCTTGGTCACATCCTCTGCGGTGACACCCGTCTTGTTGGTGAGTTCCCGCAGGTCGAGGATGCATTCGTGCGCAACCAGCCCGGCGTTACCCGTGTAGAGAATCGGGAATGCCTGCTTCAAGCGGGCCGCGATGTAGTTGGCGCCCAACAACGCATGCTTGGTCGCTTGCGTGAGGCCAGCCGGGCCCATCATCGCGATGTAGGCCCACGAGATCGGCAGCACTCCGGCGGAACCGAAGCTCGCCGCGGTGATCGGCGCGCCATCGCGGCCGCCCAGGCCCTCATCGTCGCGGTCCTCAAGTGCCGGGCCTGGCAGGAACGGACGAAGATGCTCAGCGACAGCAACCGGACCCACGCCCGGGCCGCCGCCACCGTGCGGGATGCAGAACGTCTTATGCAGGTTCAGGTGGGAAACGTCGCCGCCGAACTTGCCCGGCTGAGCCAGCCCGACCATCGCGTTCATGTTCGCGCCATCGATATAAACCTGGCCGCCGGCCTCGTGGACCGCGTTGCACACCTCAACCACCTGCGCGTCAAACACGCCGTGGGTGGACGGGTAGGTGATCATGATCGCGGCGACCTTACCCTGATTCGCTTCGATCTTCGCGGCAAGATCGCCCTCGTCGATCGAACCGTCATCAGCGGTCTTGACAACCACCACGCGCAGGCCCGCCAAGACAGCCGAGGCCGCGTTCGTGCCGTGCGCGGAGGCGGGGATGAGGCACACATCGCGGTCAGCCTCGCCACGGGACTGATGGTATTGGCGGATAGCGAGCAAGCCCGCGTATTCACCCTGGGAACCGGCGTTCGGTTGGATCGAAACCCCGGCGTAACCGGTGATCGCTTCAAGCCGCTGTTCAAGATCAGCGATCAGCTCACGCCAACCGCGGGTCTGGGTTACCGGAGCGAACGGGTGGATGCCCGCGAATTCAGGCCACGTGATGGCCTCCATCTCCGCCGCCGAGTTCAGTTTCATGGTGCACGAACCCAGCGGGATCATCGTCCGATCCAACGCGAGGTCGCGGTTCGCCAGCCGGGTTAGGTACCGCATCATCTGCGTTTCAGAGCGCACCGAGTTGAAGATCGGGTGCGTCATGAACTCAGATTCACGCACCAGGCCCGCGCTCCGCCCGTACACGCCGTCGCAGGATTCGCGTGCTTCGCGGGCCGCTGCGATCGCGTCGTCAGCGTTGGCGATGAGCGCCTTGCATACCGCGGCGATCACGGTCTCGACGTGTTCGTCGGTGGTGGTTTCGTCTGTGGAAACCGAAATCGTGTCCGCATCCACGCGGCGAACGTTGATGCCTGCGGAATCCGCGGCGTCCACGATCGAATCCGCCGCCCCGTCGGTTACGAAACGCACGGTGTCAAAGAACGATGCGGTGGCTAGCTTCGCACCGGCGGCTTCAACGCCTGCGGCGAGCGCGCACGCGTGGGCGTGGGTGCGGCGGGCGATGTTCTTGAGGCCTTCCGGGCCGTGATAAACCCCGTACATTGAGGCGACAACGGCGAGCAGAGCCTGGGCGGTACAGATGTTGGAGGTCGCCTTCTCGCGACGGATGTGCTGCTCGCGGGTCTGGAGCGAAAGCCGGTAGGCGGGGCGGCCATCGGTGTCATAGGAGACACCCACGAGGCGGCCTGGCAGGTTGCGTTCCAGGCCCTTGGTCACGGCCATGAAGGCGGCGTGCGGGCCGCCGAAGAACAGTGGGACACCGAAACGCTGGGAGCTACCGACCGCGATGTCAGCACCCTGTTCGCCCGGGGATCTCAGGTGGGTGAGCGCGAGCAGGTCGGTTGCGATCGTGACTTTCGCGCCGCGTTCCTTTGCTTCCGCGATGATCTCGGCGTGGTTGACGATCGCGCCCGAATCGCCTGGCTGTTGCAGCACGATGCCCGAAATCGGGCCCTCCGGAAGGCCTTCGGCGGCGAAGTCACGCACCTCAAGAGGGATCCCGAGCGCTTCAGCGCGGCCGCGAACCACGTTGAGGGTCTGCGGGAACATGTCCGCATCCACCACCGTGACCGCGTCATCCTTAGCGCGGGTTGCGCGGCGCATCAAAAGGATCGCCTCTGCCACGGCCGAGGCCTCATCAAGTAGCGATGCGTTGGCGATCGCGAGCCCGGTGAGGTCAGCGACCATCGTCTGGAAGTTCAACAGCGCCTCGAGGCGGCCTTGGGAAATCTCTGGCTGATACGGGGTGTAGGCGGTGTACCAGCCCGGGTTCTCAACGATGTTGCGGCGGATCACCGCCGGGGTGTGGGTGTCATAGAAACCCTGGCCGATCATCTGAACACGCAGCGTGTTCTTCTGCGCCAACGCCCGCAACGCAGCAAGCGCTTCCTCTTCTGAGAGCCCCTCCGGGATATCTAGTGGCTCTTCCATGCGGATCGTGGACGGGACCGCGACATCAACAAGAGCGTCCAGGGACGCATAGCCAACGGTTTCCAGCATGTGTTCGGTCTCGGCGCCGCGTGGACCGATGTGGCGGGAAACGAATGCGGACATATCGGAGCGTGTCATAACGTGCTCGGCTCTTCTCGGCTCGGGATTCGACTCAGGGTTCGATTCAAAGAGTTCGGATCGGGGTCGGATCGGGATTCGATTGTCCTCCCCGCCCTGTCTTGGAACCTGAGAGCTTCCGCGCCGTTGACGGTTCGTCCTGCGCTTGCACCATCGGTGGGAACCAGCCTGTTGTGGCGAGGTTCCGCTTTCCAGGGTCGCCTGTACCTAGCGGTGCGGTTGCCTGAGAGTTTCCCGGGGAGGGTTTGCTCCTACGGCGCCTCGCTGGGGAGGTCTCTCCCGCTAAGCGTGGTCGGCGGTGCCATCAACCCGCGTCCCGCTGAGTGCAGGCGCGTGGTCCACAGCATGTGTCAGTCTACCGGGGCTTGCGTGATCCTGTGAAGAGGTGCCGCCGGGTCGGCAACCGTGGCGGCCACCGCATCGCCCACCGTGCCGGCCACCGGGTAGGCGCCGCCTCATGCGCGGCTTCAGGCCTGGCATCAGATAACGGCTCCAGACCCAACCTTAGGCCTGGTTCTCTGGCGCTTCGAGGCGCACGTATTCGGGGTACCGCGGGCTGAGGGTGTCACCGGAAGAGACGCGTTTGATGCGTCGGCGGACCCACGGGCCAGCGTGTTCGCGGACCCATTCGGCGTTGGTGCGGGCGCGTTGAAGTTTGGACAGTTCCGGTAGCTCGAGTGGTTCGACGTCGAATCCGCCGACGTCGTAGCCGAGTACATCCAGAGTTTTGCGGGCGGTGAATTCGTGGCCGCGGCTGTTCATGTGGAGGCGGTCCTCGGACCAGTAGCCGGGGTCTTGTAGCTCTCGCCAGCGCCAGTAATCGGCGATGATCGCGCCGGTGTCGTCTGCGATCTCGCGGAGGCGCTCGTTATAGAGTGCGGCGCGCCCGGCGAGCGCCCGGTAGAGCGGGCTCTTGGAAACATCGAGGCTTGTGAACAGCACAACCTTGGCCCCGACGCCGCGTAGCTCGGAGACCATGTGGTGCACGCCGCCAGCGATGTAGTCGATGTCGACGCGTGGGCGCATGATGTCGTTGCCACCCATACACACGGTTGCGAGTGTCGGGTTGAGCTCTAGTGCTGGTTCGAGCTGTTCGGCCATGATCTGGGGTACTTTTTTGCCGCGGATCGCGAGGTTCGCATACCCGAAGTTCGGATGTTCACGGCACAGCCGTTCTGCTACACGGTCGGCCCAGCCGCGCACACCGTTGGGGCGGTTGAGCTCGACATCGCCCACGCCTTCCGTGAAGGAATCACCGATGGCCACGTAGCGCTGTTGATACGGCGGGTTGGTTTCGCTCATATTCGCTGACGATGTTGGCACGTTGTGTTCCTCGTTGCGTTGACTCACACATGCGATCCTACGAGGTTAGCCCGCAATCGCGAACCCCCGTGCCGCGTCGCGTCGCCTTACACGTTGATGTGCGCGGTTTCTTGCCGGAAGAAACACTGCCACCGTTGCGTGCCTGCTTGCCTGGCGTCCCCGGTGAGGCGCCACCATGACAGCACCACGGCATCGGCGGTTGAGGCCCGCTGCGCACGGTAGGCGACGTAGGCGATGTCCTGGCTGACGCGTTCGGTGGTGATGACCTCGAGGTTGGTGATCGGGTCTTGGCCGCGCAGGCCATCGATCCCGTGGAGGGCGCCGTGGGCGGAGACGCCGCGGAAGTCTTCGGTGAGCAGGTAGCGCAGGGCTGGTTCGTCGTCCTGGTCGATGCTGTCGAGCAGGTCCGCTTCAGCAGCGGCTAGGAGCTCGCGGATGTCAGTGCTCGCCTGCCCGGCGTCAACCGCAGCGGGCATCGCGCTGGGCTGGGTTACCGTGCTGGGCTGGGTTGCGGCGTTACCTTGCCCCGCATCGTTGTTCTGTCCATCGTTGCTTTGACTCGGGGTGCCGCTATAGCCAGGGCCTTCCTCGGGAGCCTCGCCGTCTTTATAGGCTTGCGCGCATGCGCGGGCGCGATCGTCGGCGGCTTCGTTGAGCTCGTGGCCTGTGTGGCCGCGCACCCACTCGAATTCGACCTTCCGGCCGGCCAGTGCGGCATCGAGCGCTTTCATGAGTTCGGCGTTTTGGACTGGTTTGCCGTCAGCTTTCTTCCAGCCGCGTTTCTTCCACCCAAAGCGCCATTTGGTGAGCGAGTTGATGACGTACTGGGAATCGCACAGAACCTTCAGCGGCGCGCCCGCGGCCTCGGTTGCTTGCAGCAGTTTGAGGACGGCCTGTAGTTCGCCCTGATTGTTGGTGCCTTTGGGCCAGCCGCCTGCGGCCCACTGGTTTTCGTCGATGTACCACGCCCACCCCGCGGGGCCGGGGTTGCCGAGGGCGGAACCGTCCGCTGCGGCAATGATCACCGGAGCGTCAGTGCTCTTGGGGGCGTCAGCGGTCTTCGGGGCGTCCGGATTCCCTGATGCGTGGGCTCCGGAGGCCTTGGCGGTGCGTTGTTGTGCAGAACTCTGTGCAGAACTCATAGTCCTATCCCATCACGAACCTCTCCGATGCGGTGGTGACGGTGCATTATTTGATTCGGGGTTGGTTGGTTGCCGGGAACATGTGACGATTGATAGATCAAGTGCATGGAGTGTTTGAGATGAACCACCAACTGGACCCTGAAACGAACATTGAGCAGGGTGAGCCGCACAGTGACGTGCGGTGGCTGAACGCTGAGGAAGCTGATCTTTGGTACACGTTGCGTGAGTTCATTTGGGGTTTCCCATCCACGCTGGACCGTCAGTTGCTTCACGATTCCGCGCTGTCCTCGGGCGAGTATTCGGTGATGGCTACCATCTCAGATTCCCCGGAGCATCGGGTGCGCACCGGTGAGCTTGCCTCCGCACTTGGGTGGGAACGGTCGCGGCTCTCACACTTATTGCGGCGAATGGAGGATCGCGACCTTGTGGAACGTGCCCCTTCTGAGGGACGTGACCGCCGCGCCCAGGATGTGCTCCTGACCCCGCACGGGTGGGATGTCCTTCGTGCCGCGGCTCCGGACCATGTCACGTTTGTGCGCGAGACCGTGTTTGATCCTCTCACCGGCGAAGAGCAAGCACTTTTGGCGGACATACTGACCCGCATCAACAGGGCCTGTGATGAACAGAATGCGCGCCGCAAAAACTAGAGCTCTGTTCAAGGCAACTCTCAGGTAGTCACAACACCCCAGAAACAGCGATTTCTCAGGCATCGCATACCATCCCGAGGTTCTTTCGACAGCCGTTTCTTAGGCATTTCACACCTGTCCGGGGTCTCGGACGGAGGGTGCGTTGACGCTAGGACAACGTGGTGGTCTTCGCTATTGTCACTGTCGCTTCAGCATCCGTAGGCGGCAAGTTCACCTATAAAAGCTGTGAGCCTTCAATCTAAGACCAGGTGTAAACCGGGTGTTATTCGATGCGAGAAAACGTTGATTCCGAAGGGGTAAATCGCGCGTGTTCACCATAAAGAAGCCTGCTAAGTATGCAGTGGTCCCGTTGGCGCTGGGACTCGTTCTCCCAACTTCTGTTGCAGTAGGAGCCCATGCTGCTCCCGCCCCTACCGCAGTGGAGACGAAAGCCGGCCCTCCAGAGATCTCCCATGACAGCGGACGGTTTGAGACTGACTACAAGTTCGACACGATCGAATTCTCTGGTCAGGACTGGGCTATTCGCGGCAAGAACGATGTGATGGGTTGGGGCGGTCCTCAGGCTCCGCACCCGAGCGATGGCGAAGGTAAGTGGGTCAGCGGCGCTCACGTCAACGACAAAGGTGAGCTTGTTGTTGAGAACCAGGGCATCAACGGTGGCGTTGAGCTCATTGCTACCAAGTCCACCGGTTACGGCACGTACGAGTTCAGCTACACCGCTGACTTCGACAAGATGGACCCGAACAACGTTCTTGGCATCTTCACCTATGACACCGCCGAGGTCGCTATTGACGGCACCCCTGGCATGAAGAAGCACGTCAACATGAAGGGCCTCACGGAGATCGACTTCATCGAGGTTTCCCGCTGGGGTAGCCAGGATCTCCCTAAGACCTTCGGCATGGTCACTGTCTACCCGGATGACCTAAAGAACTTCCGCGACCGCGTATCCCACAAGCGCTTCGACATCCCTAAGGGTGTTCAGACCCTCAAGACTAAAGCGATCTGGGATAAGGATTACCTGCGTGTGATCACCTCGCTGGAAAACGGCAAGGTCCTCTCGGACGACACCCAGACCAAGCGCGTCCCTAAGGACAACGGAACCCAGCAGCTGCGCATCAACCTGTGGACCACCAAGGCCAACCGCGCTAACTTCGAGAACGCTCAGGGCGACACGATCGTCTTTGATGACGCGACCTTCACCCCTGCAGGCGAGAAACGTCCAGCCGAGGACAAGCCTAAGGATAAGAAGGACAAGAAGAAGGACTCCAAGAAGAAGGATTCCAAGAAGTCCAAGGATAAGAAGGCTAAGGACAAGAAGAAGTCCAAGAAGTCTAAGGATTCGAAGAAGAAGGACTCTAAGAAGAAGAATTCGAAGAAGTCCAAGGACGCTAAGAAGAAAAAGAACTCGAAGAATACTCTGAGGACTCCGGACCACATCAGGAAAGCCATCCCGCGTGACTTCCACGGGGACCTCGACGAGTTCGAGAAGACCGTCAACGAGTTCGTGACCACGCTCGCTGGCAAGACCAAGTAAGCGAGCTAACCCTCGCGACACCGCGGTTGCCGCGTAAGAAGAGAAACACCCTGCGAGGAGAAAAACCCTGAGATAGGGAAACGCTCTAGAAGCGGCACAACACTAGTAGCGGTTACACCCCATAGAGTAGGCCCCCGTCGCCAAGCGACGGGGGCCTACTCGTGCACTGTCAGCGCTGAGGTCAGAGGCAGAGATCAGCGGCAGAGGTCAGCAGCAAAGGTCGCGGTGTTCGCGTTGAGTAGTGCCGCAAATAATTAGTGGCTGTGCCTTCCGGTCTTCTTGAGGGTCACCTGCAAGATGAGACCGATCACTACGAGCACTAGGAATGCGGCGCCCACAATCCACATGATGGTTGTGGTGTCAGCCGTGGATTCCGGCGTCACGGCCTTCGCCTGAGCAGACGCAGAACCTTCCGTATTTGCTGCCGCGGCATCGGAGCCCTTGGAACTCTGCCCGTCCTCGCTACCCTTGCCGGAGCCTGCTTCACCGTCATCGGAGTTGCCACCCTGGGACTTCTCCCACGCCTCGATCTCCTTCTTCGAGGCACCTTCGGTCACGGTGAAGGAATAGTTGCCGTCGCCCTGGATCCGGTGGCCGTCCGAGGAAAGCGCGGACCACTTGACGTCATACGTGCCTTCCGGAAGCGGCTGCATAGCCCGCGAAACCTTAGTCCCTTTAACTGTGACGTCGCCGTAAGTCAGCTCGTTGCCGTCGCGGTCTTGAACAATGATCTGGTTGGCTTCACCACCTGAAACCTGCCGGATCTCACCCGAGAACGTCAGCGTGATCTTCTCCGGCGCTTTCGCGATCGCGTTGCCCGAGGGCGGGTCGCCGGCAATGAGCTGATCATGCGCAAACGCCTTCTGGGCACCAAATCCCGCGAACAAACCAGCGAACAGCAGCATGGACGCCGCCAACACAGCGACCATGGGCTTCGACAAACGAGCACGTACCTGCACAGTTCAATCCTTACCGTTGATGATTCGCATTGAGGACACCGCTTGCAGATATTCGTTACGTCACGCTTCCAGCGGGTCACTGCGATAAGTTTAGGCGCTCACCTTCCCAACCGGGCGCCCAAACCCGGAAACTATCAGGCTCTGTCCAGAAACCGTCAGGGGGTTCCTGCATACTGGGGTGCATGAACGCGAGCGAGAACAACCCTCACGCCCACGGCATGCACGATGCGGCTGCTGGCCCAGGCGGCGCTGTCCCGGTCTCTACAGGCGACGCCGCCCCGGACGCTGTAGACACGGCCCCGGCCGGCGCGGTTGCTACACCTGTCGAAGGCGTGTGGATGGTGCACCAGAACAATCCAGGCCCTATGACGTTGGATGGCACGCAAAGCTATTGGATCCCCAGCCAGCGCGGTGCGATCGTGGTGGATCCGGGTGATGACGATGCGCAGCACCAGGCCGCGCTCGCCTCGCACGAGGTCGCGCTGATCCTGGTTACGCATCGGCACCCTGACCACGTCGGTGGATTAGAACGCCTACGGGACCTCACGGGTGCACCGAGCCGCGCGCTCAGCAGCGACTACTGCGGCGAAGGACAAGAACCACTCACAGACGGAGAGATCATCGATGTGCCTGGCGCCGGGCTTCAGCTGAGGGTCCTTGCCACGCCGGGCCACACATCGGACTCCATCAGCATCGTCATCGAATCCACGCCCGAGGCCCGGCCGCTCGGGGTTCTGACCGCGGACACGATCCTGGGGCGTGGCACCACGATCATCGACCACCCGGACGGTCGGCTCACCAACTACCTGGACTCGCTCGAGAAACTTGAAACGCTCGGTAACATCCCGGCACTTCCCGCACATGCAGGTTTCCTCCCCTCGGTTGCGGAGACCGCGCGCAAATACCTCGCGCACCGCCGCGAACGTCTCGAACAGGTCCGCGCCGCCGTGCATACCCTGCAGGAACGCGGCGAAGAAGCCACCGTCAGCAACGTGACCGACATCGTCTATGCTGACGTCGATGCCGAGGTCAGGCCCGCCGCCGAACACACCGTGAGCGCCCAACTAGCCGCACTCGAAGACGGCGCATAAACGCAACATCAAGACGCCAGCCCCACCGAAGGACTACTGTTTCAGTATGGACACCACCCCAGCCCCACTAAACGCACCTCACCGAACAGCGCTGATCACTGGGGCAACCGCAGGGATCGGCGAAGAATTCGCAGAACAACTCGCCGCGCAAGGCAGGCACCTCGTGCTGTGTGCCCGCGACGCCGAAGCACTCGCGGAAGTAGCTCACCGGCTTGAGAGCCGTTACGCCGTCCACGTTGAAACCCTCATCGGCGATCTGCTGACTGAAAAAGGGGCCGCGGCGGTCGAGAAACGTCTCGCCTCCGACATCGACCCCGTGGAGCTGTTAGTCAACAACGCTGGTTTCGGGCTCATCAAGGGGTTCACATCCAGCGAGTGGCAGGATGAGCAGGACCACTGGCGCATCCACACCGAAATCCCGCTGCGATTCATGCACACCGCGATCCCCGCGATGATCAAACGCGGCGGCGGGCGCATCATAAACATCGCCTCCATCGCCGCGTTCACGGGTGTCAGCACCTATTCCGCCGCTAAGCACGCGATGGTTGAATTCTCCGAATACGCTTCCCGCAGGTATCAAGACCGCGGTGTGTCCGTGACCGCGGTATGCCCCGGAATGACCCGCACCTCATTCCATGAACGCATGAATATGAACGTGAGCCGTGTCCCTAAGATCGCGTGGCTCAAGCCCGAGCAAGTGGTGCGGGAGTCCCTCCTGGCGTCCGCGACAGGCAAGGCCCTGTGCATCCCCTCCCGCCGCTACCGCCTAGTGCGATTCCTCCTGCGTTTCCTCCCTGCACGCACCGTGCAGAAAGTCACGACGAACGCGGCAAGTTCAACCAACGATTAGGGCAAGTTCGACCAACGATTAGCCCGCGCGCACCCCAGCCACACCCCAGCCACACCCCAGCCACAACCCTGGCCGCCGCCTGCCTGGAACGCACCTCGTCTTGTAACCTGGCTCACAAGTAAGTAGCTACTCAAGCGCCGTTGGGCGCGGAACTTCAACGTTCCGCGCCCAACGGCGCTTTCGTGTAAAGGAACACGTACTTGCATCTTGCAGATAGGATCGCCTAACCTCATAGGCAGATGATTACGAAACATAAATGTTTGCTAATCAATCGCCTTGTCAAACAGAGCGGTAGCTGGGGCATCCGAGCCACCCTCCACGGAACAGATAGAACGAGAGAAACCCATGAAGCGTACCCGCCTCGCAACCCGGCTCACCGCCGTCGTTGCCGCCGCAGCCCTCGCGCTGACCGGTTGCTCCGGCAACGGAGACAACAACAAGGGCTCGTCGGAGACCATCGAGATCAAACACGCGCAGGGCACCACCCAGGTCCCTAAGAAGCCGGAGAAGATTTTCAGCTACGACCTCGCCTCCACTGACACCCTCAAGGCGCTCGGCACCGACGTCGCAGGTGTTGCCGAATTCACCTACCCGGAGCAGATGAAGTACCTCGAGGACGACAAGTACACCAAGATCGGTGGGCCAAAAGAGCCAGACCTGGAGAAGGTTGCCGCTGAAAAGCCTGACCTCATCATCATCTCCGGCCGCACCGCAGACGCGTATAAGGACCTCAGCGATATCGCCCCGACCATCGATATGTCGGTTGACGCGACCAAGCCGCTGGAGTCCTTCGAGGAAAACACTCGTTCACTCGCCAAGATCGTCGATAACGAAAAAGAGGCTGACGAAAAGCTGGGCGAGCTCGAAAAGCGCATCGACGAGGTCAAGGCTCGCGCTGAAAAGTCCGACCTGACCACCATGACCCTCATGGTTTCTGGCGGCAAGCTCACCGCTTACGCTAAGGGCTCGCGATTCGGAATCATCAACGACATCCTTGGCTTCAAGCCAGCCGCTGACGTGAAGGCATCTGGCCCTCACGGCGAGTCGGTTTCCTTCGAATTCGTCAAGGACAAGAACCCTGGCGCAATCTTTGCTATCGACCGTGACCAGGCCATCGGCGAGTCCTCCGGCGAGTCCGCAAAGCAGGTTCTCGATAACAAGCTCGTCAACAAGACCGATGCAGCTAAGAACAACAAGATCATCTACCTCGATGCGGCTAACTGGTACCTGGTCGGCTACGGCCTGACCACGGTTCCGAAGATGATCGACGAAGTTGAAAAGGCACTCGACTAGCCTGTAAAGCTCGAAGGGTGGGGCGTCCCCGTGACGCCCCACCCTTACGCGCCTCACACATTGAGTTGCCGGCTCACCAGTTGGGTCGAAGACTCTACAGGTGAGCGTATCTGGGGCACCACTGCAGTGTTGAACCACGAATATCTCGGTGTTAAACCATGACTAAAACAACTACAAGCATCCCGCCCCGGGCGAAGCGTGAGTCTTCACCGGGGCCTCGCCGTGTCACTTTCGGTCCAGCTGATCAGTCTCTGGCGACCCGATGGTGGGTCTTATTGCTCGCTCTTTTCGCGGTTCTTGGCCTCGCGGCCCTCTCGCTCTTCGTTGGCGCGTCCTCACTGTCTCTATCTGACCTGCTTGCCGGGAAGCAGGAAGCCGAGGAGGTCTTCTGGATCTCGCGCGTCCCCCGCACCGTAGCGGCCCTGCTTGCTGGCGCTGCGGTAGCGATCTCCGGTCTCATCATGCAGCAGCTGGCACGCAACCGTTTTGTTGAACCGCACATGGTCGGCTCAACCGAATCCGCGATGCTAGGTATCCTCGCTGTCACGATCTTTGTTCCGGCCATGCCAGTGATCGGCAAAATGGGTGTCGCCACCATCTTCTCTCTGGTCGGCACCGCTCTGTTCCTCGCGATCATCAACAACCTCCCAACCCGCGCAACGCTGCTGATCCCGTTGGTTGGCATCATGCTCGGCGGCGTGATCTCCGCAGCCGCAACGTTTGTGGCTTACCGCAACGACCTCCTCCAGACCTTGAACGCCTGGATGATCGGAGACCTCTCCGGCATCATCCAAGGCCGTTATGAGCTGCTGTGGATCGTCGCGGTCGTCGGCCTCGTGGGCTATATCGCGGCAGACCGTTTCACCGCCGCGGGCCTTGGTAGCGACTTCTGCACCTCGATCGGCATGAACTACAAGGTCACAGTCCGCCTCGGTATGGCGGTCGTCGCGCTCATCTCCGCGGTGAGCGTCACCACCGTAGGCGCACTCCCCTTCCTGGGGCTTGTGGTCCCGAACATCGTCTCCGCCATCGTGGGCGACCACCTGCGCCGTGCAGTCCCCTGGACCGCGCTCTTGGGCGCCGGCATGGTGCTGGCCTGCGACATCGCCGGCCGGCTCATCCGCATCCCGTACGAAATCCCGGTGGGCATGATCATGTCCGTATTGGGTTCCATCGTGTTCCTCAGCATGATCATCCACCAGCGCTACCAGAACGTCCCGCCGTCCTCGAAGAAGCGCGCCCGCCAGGCCGCTAAGAAAGCCCTGGCGATGCGCAAGCGCGCCGAACAGGAGGCTGCAGGTGCCTAATCAACACACAGCAACTCATGACAACGCAGCAGCTCATGACAAAACAGCGGCTACGCAACAGCTGGCCTCTGCTTCGAGCGCCACGACCCTGGATGAACTGATTGCCGAAGGTATCAAAGCTGAACGGCGCGACGCGCGGCGCGGCTGGATCTGGATCGCCGCACTGAGCGCCGGACTGCTGATTGCAGTTGCGGTGTTCCTCACGTGGGATCTGATGGGTGCGCTCGAATTCGCGCTGAAGCTGCGCGGAACCCGTGTGGGCGCGATGCTCGTATGTGCTGTCGCTATCGCGGTTTCCACCGTCGCGTTCCAGACCGTCACCGCCAACAGGATCCTGACCCCATCCATCATGGGTATGGATGCGCTCTATATCCTGCTGCAGACCACCGCGGTATTCGTTCTGGGTGGTACCGCATGGATGACCGCTTCCCCACTGCTGCGTTTCGGCATCGAGTTGGGGCTCATGGTCCTGTTCGCTGTGTTGCTCTACCGGTGGATGTTCACTGGGCGTACCGCCAACCTGCACCTCATGCTGCTGGTGGGTATCGTGTTGGGGACCCTGTTCCGCGGCATCTCGGCTCTCCTGCAGAAACTGCTGGATCCAAGCGAGTTCACGCAGCTTCAGGACCTGTTCTTCGCGTCCTTCAACCGTGTTGACCCTAACCTTCTGACTGCCGCGGCGATCGTGGTGGGGGTCGCGGTGTTCTTCGCGTGGCGTATGCGCCACACACTGGATGCGATGGCGCTGGGCCGCGACATGGCAACCAGCTTAGGCATCAACCACCAACGGGTCACCACCATCGTGCTGATCTTGTCTGCCGTGATGGTTGCAACCTGTACCGCGCTGGTTGGGCCGATCACGTTCTTCGGCCTGCTCGTGGTCTCGCTCGCCTACCAAGCGCTACCGGGCGCGGGCCACGGGACCCTGTTCATTGTGTCCTCGCTGATCGGTGCGTTCGCCTTAGTTGTGGGTCAGTTCATTGTTGAGCGGCTCGCGGGCCATTCGACCACGCTGTCTGTTGTGATTGAGTTTGCCGGTGGCATTGTGTTCATCGCGCTGTTGCTGAAGGGATCGTTGAAGTCATGATTGAAATCAATAAGGTTTCCAAGCAGTATGGCGCCACCACAGTGGTCGATGAGGTCACCACAGTGATCCCGGCAGGCGGGCTCACGAGCATCATCGGCCCCAACGGCGCCGGCAAGTCCACGTTGCTTTCGATGGTGTCGCGCCTGATCCCGATGGAGGAGGGCAACGTCAAAGTCGATGGTTTGGATGTGTCCACGACGCCGTCGAAAACGTTGGCGAAGAAGCTCGCTATCTTGCGGCAGGACAACCATGTTTCGCTCCGGTTGCGTGTGCGCGACCTCGTGGGTTTCGGTCGCTTCCCGCATAACGGCGGCCAGGCCACGCGTGAGGACCGCGCGATCATCGCTCAAGCAATGCAGGAAATGGACATCACGCCGCTAGCGTTCAAATACCTCGACGAGCTATCAGGCGGGCAGCGTCAGCGCGCGTTCATCGCGATGGTTTTGGCGCAAGACACCGACTACATCCTGTTGGATGAGCCGCTCAACAACCTGGACATGCGGCACTCGGTCGAGATGATGAAGCTCATGCGCCGCCTTGTTGATGAGCAAGGTAAGACGGTGGTTGTGGTGATGCACGACATCAACTTCGCCTCCGTGTATTCGGACACGATCGTGGCGATGCGCGATGGCCGCTTGGTTCAGCAGAGCAGCCCGGAAGAACTCATGACCACCGAACGGCTCGCTGAGGTGTATCAGATGCAGATCCCGATCCACGAGATCGACGGTAAACGCATCGGCGTCTACTACGGCTAGGTTGCTTTTGGGCTAGCTCCGGTTCCGCCGGTGAGCTCCGGTTCCGCCGGTGAGCTTTGGCTACGCTGGCTCAGGCTGGCGGCTGGCTGCCGGGCACAACTTTCGGGAGGGCGTCCGGGTATTTCTGCATGACTTCGTCTACGAGGTGTTCGCGGATGTAGTTTTTCAGATCCCAGAGGTCGCCCGGGTTGCGGGCGCTCACCACGACGGTGAGTTGCATGTTGCCGCCGGCCGCGTTGGTCACAACGGTCTCACTGAAGCGGCCGTCCCACAGCTCAGTTGCGTCCAGTAGCTGTTCAACGCGTTTACGCAGTGCCGTAACGGGTGCATCCCACGAGAGGTCCAGGACCACCGAGCCCTTGATTTCTTCCCCGCCTCGCGACCAGTTTTCAAACGGCGTGGTGGTGAAGTAGGTAGACGGCAGAATCATTTTGCGGCCGTCCACGAGCTTGACCACAACGTATGTCAGCGTGATCTCTTTGACGTTGCCGCGTTGGCCTTCCACCACCACGATGTCTTCAACACGGATCGCGTCCGAGAACGCGAGCTGCAAGCCAGCGAACACGTTGGTCAGCACTCCCTGAACCGCGAGGCCTGCAACCACGGAGATCAAACCGGCGGACGCGAGAACGGTTGCACCCATCGCGCGCACGCTCGGGATCATGAGTAGCACCGCGCCCACGCCGAGCACGAGCACGATCGCGGTCACGAGCCGCCGCATCAACGTCATCTGGGTACGCAGCTTGGCTACCTGCCGCGGGTCCCCGGATTCCTCATAGTGCACAATCACGGAGATTTCGACCACCGAAAGCACCGTGACCGCAAGCCACGTGATCGAAGCGACGGCCGCGACTTTGAGGATCACAGCCAACGGGATCGATATTTCTTCATCCCGGAACACCCCCGGGGTCCCGAACATGAGTCCCACCGAAAGCAGGAGGCAGAACACAGGGATTTGGAGGCGGCCTAGCTGCTCCTTGACCCGCGGGCGCTTACGCAGGATCCGCGCGAAGATGAACCACACGAGCCATGTGATGACTAACGATGCGACGATCGGAATGCCGAACGCGAGCCACGGCCGCACCACATTCGGTGCGCTCTCGACGATCGGCTCGAGCCCGGGAAGCGTCGGCTTGTCCGGATCAGGCTCCAGGAAGCCGCTCGGGCTTGAGCTTGGATCCTTGCTGGGGTCTGTTGAGGACGGGTCGCTTGAGGGCTTCCCAGATTCCGATGCGCCAGGTTCCTCAGACGGTTTTGGAGATTCCGATTCACCGGGGCTCTGACCATCGCTGGGGCTCGCTTTTTCTGCAGGCAAGGCCGTCAACAAGGTTGCTAGGAATCTCATAACTGTCAGCGTTTCACAAGTTTCTGATGGATTCCTTGAAGTGTTGCGGTAAGGCGCGGTAAACGCGCACTGCGCTGTCGGCTGCATTGGCGCGTTCTCTACGCACCTTAGGCAGGCCTAGCCCTAGTCAGATGAACGCGCGAACGTTAGGCTGGTCACATTAGGTTACTTGGGGGTAACTGCCGGCCGTACCGCATAGTCGCTGCTGTTGCCGTTGCCCTCCGCTCACGTCTTCGTTTCAGGAGTTCTCATGACTGACGCTTCCACCTCCCCACCGCAGCCATCATCGTCGCAGCCAGCGCAGCAAGCATCCACATCGCGCCCTGCTTCGCTCACGGAGCCGGATTACGATCTGTACGCGGCCGGCCCTGACGCGCCGAACGCTGATCCGGCGGGGGTTTTCAAAGATTTACCTGAGAGTGCGCGTGCCGTGCGGGAGCGGGCGCGCGCTTTCGCGCTCGAGAAGGTCGCGCCGGTGATCGATGACTACTGGCACCGCGGCGAGTATCCGGCGCATCTGACCAAGGAACTCGGCGAGGCTGATCTGCTGCGCGACGGCATCGCGGTGGATGGCCGTGAAGGCTGGAGCCGGCTTGAGGCCGCGATGGTCGGCATGGAGCTGGGCCGCGTAGACCTCTCGGTGTCCACCATCGTGGGTGTCCAGGGTGGCTTGGCTCTGCGTTCGATCGACCTGTGCGGCTCCGAGGAACAGAAGCAGAAGTGGGGTCCGGCACTTGCCGAAGGCAGTGTTGCTGGCGCGTTCGCCCTGACGGAGCCAACCCACGGCTCGGATTCGATCGGCCTGGAGACCATGGCTACTAAGGTCGATGGCGGGTGGCGCATCACTGGCGCCAAGAAGTGGATCGGTAACGGGGCGATCGGTCCGGAGTTCGGTGCGCCGGCCATCTCGGTCGTGTGGGCTCGTGATACCGATGACGGCCAGGTCAAAGGCTTCATTGTCCCGCAGGATGCGGAGGGCTACAGCGCGTTCCATTTGAAGGAGAAAATCGCTCTGCGTTGCTTGTGGCAGGCCGAAATTGATCTGCAGGATGTGTTCGTTCCAGAGGAGAACGTGCTGCCGGGCGCGCAGTCCTTCAAGAACACGGCGCAGGTTTTGTTCGCTACCCGCCTCGGTGTTGCATGGGCCGCCGTGGGTGCGGCGATGGGCGCGTACGAGGTCGCCGCGCAGTACGCGAGCAAGCGCATGCAGTTTGGCCGCCCGCTGGCTCATTCCCAGATTGTGAACGAGCGTTTGGCGCGCATGCAGTCCACGCTCGTTCAGGCGCAGCTTTTGGCTCTGCACTGCACCGAGTTGGAGGACCGCGGTGAGCTCTCCGGCGAGCTTGCATCGCTGGCTAAGTTCACGTCCACGCGTGCGGCCCGTTCGATTGCCGCCGATGCGCGTGACCTTCTGGGCGGCAACGGCATCCTGATCAAGAACCGGGTGGCACGCCACTTCGCCGACATCGAGGCGCTGCACACCTATGAAGGCACCGAAACTGTGCAGGCGTTGCTGATCGGGCGTGGCGTGACCGGCAAATCCACTTTCGCCGGTTAGCTGCTCCGGGGCAACGTGGGGCGCCGGGCATCGCGGTGCGCCCGGCATCGTGGGGCGCCGGGCATCGCGCAGGCTAGCCCCGCCTGTATCAACCCGGGCTAACTCAGCCCAGGGTAGTTCTTATCTAGGAACGGTTTGATGACGGCGAGGTTGTCTTGCGCATAGAACAAGGTTCCCGCGTGGTTGCGTCCAGGCAGTGGATGGAACGTGCAATTCTGAGCGAGCTGTGCTTCATCTTGTGAGTCTGCGTAACGGCGCGGGTCCTTGTCTCCGGCCATCGTGAGCACGGGTGCGCTGACCTGGGCGATGAGCGTGTCCGGGATGGTTTTCTCTGCTGTTTCCATCTCGGTGAACATCGCGTAGAGCGCGAGCGGGTCGTTAGCTTTGAACGCGAGCGCGGTGGCGTGGTCTAGTCCTGGCCCGAAGCCCGCGACGAACGCGTCGATGTCTCCGGCACGCAAGGTTTCGAGGTAGCCGGGGAAGAAGATGTTTTGGACTTCACCGGTCTGCTTCCGGTGGCTTCCCCCGAGCGCAACGAAGGTCGTGAATCGGGTTGGCGCGGTGGTCATGAGCTGCCAGCCGGTGCGCGCACCAAGCGAGTAACCGATCAAGCCCGCGATAGCGATCCGTTCGGCATCCATCACGGCGAGCACGTCTTCAGCCATGCGCTCCATCGCATAGGCCTGCGCCTCGTGGGGTTTATCTGACTTGCCGTGGCCGCGCGCGTCGATGCGGATGTAGGTGTAACCCGGCAGGCCTTTGAGGTAGCCCAGCCCACGCCAAATGACCCGCGACAGCGCCGATCCGTGCAGGAAAATCAGGACGGGCCCCTCCCCGGTTACCTCGTAGTAGATGCGGGTTCCGTCCGTGGGGTTGATTGCATAGCTCACGAGTTTGGATTCTAACTAACAGCCCGTGTCGGTGCGCATCGTGCCAAGATAGTAGACATGGATCAGCACGAAAGCACCGGTCAGCAAGAAGGCACAGGTCAACTAGACGGCACGCCTCAGCGCAAAACCCGCACTCACATTCCTGCCGCGGCGCAAAAGCCTGCGCCGGTGTCTGGCAGCACGGAGGCCAACACGTCGAACCATTTGCCGAGCGTGCGTGACCTTCCGAACCCGTGGAAGGACCGTTGGGGCCGCGCGGGTGCACGTAGCGCGCAAGTGCTGCTCATTATCGCGCTGGCCTCCGTCCTGGTGTATGGGCTGATCCAGGTTTCGGTTCTCGTCATCCCTGTTTTGTTGGCGACCATCCTCGCGTGTGCAGCGTGGCCTGCGATCGAGTGGTTGCGCCAACGCATGTCTGATACGTGGGCCGCCGTGGTGGTTGTGGTTGCCGCGGTGCTGGTGCTCGGCGGCATTATTGGCGGTATCACCGCGACGGTCGTCTCCCAGTGGAGCGGGCTGGTTGATAACGCGGTGCAGGGCTTCAACCAGACGCGTGAGATGGCGAACAAGATGGGCATCGAGATCAGCTCGAGCCAGGTGGATGAAGGGATCGAGCAAGTCAAGAAATTCTTGACGAGCTCGACCTTCAGCACGGGCGCGGCCGCCGGGTTGTCTTCTGCGAGCATGTTCTTTGCGGGCATGGGTACGTTCATTGTCACGATCGCGATCTTCTTGCGTGATGGCGACAAGATCTGGTCTTTCCTTCACTCGTGGGTTCCTGAGTCGGCTCAGCCTACGTGGCATACGGCTGCGGTGCGTGCCCGTGACACATTCGGCGGTTATGTGCGTGGCACCGCGGTGATTGCAGCGGTCGATGCGGCAGGCATCGCCCTGGTCATGCTCGTGTTCGGTGTGCAGTTGTGGTTCCCGCTGGCGATCATCGTGTTCATCGGCGGCTTCATCCCGATCATGGGTGCGTTGGTCAGCTCGATCCTCGCCGCCCTCGTCGCTTTAGTGACCAACGGTTGGCTTCCAGCGCTGGCGATCATTATCGGTTCGATTGTGGTGAACCAGCTTGAAGGCAACCTCCTGCAGCCGCTCGTGATGGGTTCGGCTCTGCGGGTTCACGCACTCGTTGTGTTGTTCGCCCTGACCGCTGGGACGGTTCTTGCCGGCATCATCGGTGCACTGCTCGCTGTTCCGCTAACGGCTGCCGCGTGGGCCGCGGTCAAGGTCTTCACCGGGAGGGAAACCAAGGTGGATGATCTCGAATACCGCAAGCGGAAGAAACGCATCCGGAAGATCGCGAAGAAGCGCGCTAAGCGGGTCAAGCAGCTCGCCTAACGCGGGGCCTGCAACAGGGCCGTATTAGTCTGCAACAAGCCCAGGCTGATCTGTGCCTCCCCTACCCAAACTCCGTAATGCATGTGAGGGTTCGTTCATGAAAGCTCGTATCGATGCGTGGTTGTGGTCCGTGCGCGTCTATAAGACGCGTTCGGAGGCCACCACCGCTTGCAGAGCGGGACATATTCGGGTCAATGGTGAGCCGGTCAAGGCGGCATATGCGATCAAGCCCGGCGATAACGTGCGCATCCGCCGGCATGGTTTCGATCGGCACCTGCAGGTTGTGAAGCCGCTCGCCAAGCGCGTCTCAGCGCAGGTCGCGGCCACCGCATACGTCGACCACACACCTGAACGGGTCAAGCCCGCGATCCCGCAGGTGCCGGTCCGTCCGCGCGGCTCTGGCCGGCCCACCAAGAAGGAACGCCGGCAGATGGATCAGCTGCGCGCATCGTGGGTTCCAACCGTTGAGAACATCGAGGATCTGGACCTCAATTCCGGCCCTTGACAGCGCCCTGAACCTAAGCCCTAGCTGAGCTTCTCATGTGAGCCGATATGAATGCGCTGTGAGTTTATCGCCCCGCTAGAGTAATTCGTTCCGAGACGGTAGCGTGAAAGCTACGTCTGTGCATATGCAGGCAGATCTTGTTCGCCGAAAGCAGTCCGGCACCGGTCAGCACACCGCGAGTCAAGGTAGTAGAACCGCCCACGCGTGGGCATAGGCCCGGCTTAACCGCTGGGTGTAGAAAGGACAAGGGCTCGTATGGCTTCTGGAACCGTCAAATGGTTCAACCCAGACAAGGGTTTCGGCTTCATCGCTCCGGATGATTCTTCTGATGACCTCTTCGCTCACTTCAGCGCAATCCAGACTACTGGCTTCCGCACCCTCGAAGAGGGCCAGCGCGTTGAATTCGTTGTAGCTGAGGGCCCGAAGGGTCTGCAGGCAACCGAGATCACCCCGCTGTAAGCGCACGCTACAACAGCGCATAATTACATAACATTCTTAACCCCAACGTGGTAGCCCCAGCATGGCGACCCCGATGCGGTAACCCTAGTCGGTAGCCCCGTTAGGCCGTCCACGTTGCGGTAGCCCCCGATGCGGCGAAAGCGAGCAGTAATCTGTTCAGCTTTCGCCGCATCGTACATTGAGGCGATAATCTGGGAACACCTCACCTCGCCAACAAGGGGAAGACTGTGGCAAACAAGAAGCTTAAGAAGCGTACGTGGGCTGCGATCGGTGCCGCTGCTGCCGTGAGTGGTGTGGCCGTTCGTGATCTACTCCAGAAGAAGAACGCGGTTCTGCGTAACTATCCGGTGCTGGGGCATGCGCGGTATCAGCTGGAGAAGATCCGCCCGATGATCCAGCAGTACTTCATTGAACGTGACTGGGATGGCCGCCCGTTCGACAAGACGACCCGAGACCTCATCAACGCGCGCGCCGACGGCAAGAAGGCCGAGGAGGCTTTCGGCACGTTAGCAGAAGTCAACGAGGTCGGTTTCGAGTGGATGGTTCACTCGATGAACCCGCTCGAGCCGCCACAGACCCCGCCGCGTGTTGAGATCGGCGGACCGGACTGTAAGCAGCCGTATTCGATGTCGTTGCTGAACATTTCCGCGATGAGCTTCGGTTCCCTCTCAGGTAACGCGATCACGGCCCTGAATAAGGGTGCGCGGATGGGCAATTTCGCGCACGATACCGGTGAGGGTGGGTTCACGCCGTACCACCAGCAGGGTGGCGACCTGATCCTCGAGGTCGGTACGGGTTATTTCGGTGTCCGCGATCAAAACGGCACGTTTGATCCCGAGCGTTTCCGTGATGTCTCGAGCAACGAGCAGATCAAGGCCGTTGAGATCAAGCTGTCCCAGGGCGCTAAGCCCGGTCTTGGTGGTGTTCTTCCTGGCCCGAAGGTGACTAAAGAGATCGCGGAGATCCGCGGCATCCCTGAGGGCGTGAAGTGTGTTTCCCCTCCGGGACATTCGGCGTTCAAAACCCCGACCGAACTGATCGAGTTCATCGCTAAGACCCGCGAGCTCTCGGGTGGTAAGCCGACCGGCTACAAGCTGTGCGTGACGTCGGTGGATGACGTCTTGGCGATGTGCAAGGCGATGATCGAGGTTGGCACGGCGCCAGACTTCATTGTGGTCGATGGCGCTGAAGGCGGTACTGGTGCCGCCCCGGTTGAGTTCGAAACCCACATGGGTATGCCTCTGACCCAGGGTCTCATGATTGTGCATAACGCTCTGGTGGGTGCCGGTTTGCGCGATAAGGTCAAGATCGGTGCTTCCGGCAAGATCGCTGAGGGTAACGCTATCGTCAAGCGCTTGATTCAGGGCGCTGACTTCACGAACTCGGCGCGCGGGATGATGCTCGCGCTGGGTTGCATCCAGTCTCTGCGTTGCGCTGAAGGTACCTGCCCTGTGGGTGTCGCGACCCAGAACCCGCGCCTTGAGCGCGGCCTGGACGTGGATGTGAAGGCTAATCGGGTCTATAACTTCCACCAGGCAACCGTTGCCCAGGCGGTCAAGATCATGGCTTCGATGGGCGTGACGCGCCCTGAGGACCTCTCCCCTGCGATGTTGCGCCGCAACGTCTCCCCAGACAACAACGATTCCTTCGCTCGCCTGTTCACGTGGCTTGAACCAGGTGAACTGCTGAGCGATTCCCCACGCATGTGGAAGGAACACTGGGCGAACGCGAGCTCGAGCCGCTACGGGCTCGGCAACGCGACAACCGCCCGCGCATAGCAGGGAGGCAGGCGCGGCGCGCGGGGCGAACGCGCTTGGCGTGAACGTGGGTTGCGCCCGGCCCGCGCCGGGCCCATACGTAGCCCGCGGCGGAATATTTCGTTTGAGGGCACCGTTGAAATAGCTAATGGCTACTTCAACGGTGTCCTCTTCACAGTCAACTGACCACTCCACTGCGCCAGCGCTTTCGATGCTGGATCTAGTTCCCGCGCGCCGTAACGATGGCCCGCAGCAGCCCTTCGTCAACGCGGTTGAGCTCGCCCAGACCGCGGAACGTACCGGCTACCAGACCATGTACTACGCCGAGCATCACAACATGCCTGAGATCGCATCGACCGCTACCGCGGTTTTGATGGGTCACGTCGCCGCCCGCACCGAGACGTTGGGCATGGGTGCGGCGGGCGTGATGCTGACGAACCACGCCCCGCTCGTGGTGGCTGAGCAGTTCAAGATGCTTGAGGCCCTCTACCCTGGACGCATCCAGCTCGGCCTGGGCCGGGCCCCTGGTACGGATCAGGCGACGGTGCGCGCTCTGCATCGCTCCCCTGAAGCCGCGGAGCATTTCCCTTCTGACGTCATGGAGCTGCTCGGGTATTTGGATGGCCCGTCGCGCATCCCTGGGGTCGAGGCGTTCCCGGCCACACCGGATGCCACGATCCCGGTCACCATCCTGGGGTCTTCCCTTTACGGCGCGCAGCTGGCCGCCAAACTCGGGCTCCCCTACTCTTTCGCCTCGCACTTCGCGCCAACCCACTTGCAAGAGGCACTTGAGGTGTACCGGAGCGAGTTCAAACCATCCGAGCGGCTGGAGAAGCCACGCGTCACCGTGGCTGTGGGCGTTGTGGCCGCACCGACCGTGTCTGAGGCGAATCAGCAGTTCCAGCACGCACTGCGCCGCCGCGTGCAGTCCATGCTGGGTCGGCATCGTCCGCAGCCTTTTACCGAGGCTGAGATCGACCAGATCCTGCAGATGCCAGCGGGTAACCAGGTGCGAAACATGATGAGCTATTCCGCGGTGGGCACGCCGGATCGTGTGGTCGAACAGCTCAAGAGTATGGCCGCGGAAACGCAGGCTGATGAGCTGATTCTCGCCCACCAAGCCGTGGCGCACGAAGACCGGCTCGCCTCCGTCATCGCAACCGGCGAGGCCTGGCAGAAGTAACGGGAAGGATCCATGCAGATGCAAACTCACCTCGTGCACGCCAGCGTGCACCAAGGCTTGGGCCTCATCCGCCTCAACCGGCCTGAAAAGCTCAACGCTTTGACCCCTGAGATGGTCGATGCGGTCCACACTTCCCTCCGTACATGGCGGTATAACGGGGACGTCAAGGCCGTGGTTTTGCTGGGTGAGGGCGAACGTGGGTTCAGTGCGGGCGGTGACCTGCCGAATTTTCGCCGCATGCTCATGGCGGGCGAGGCCACGCAGATGCTGGGCATCTTGGCCGCCGAGTTCGAGCTGGCGGCCGCGATCCAGACCTACCCTAAGCCGGTGATCGCGTTCATGACCGGGGTCACGATGGGCGCGGGCTTCGGGCTGGCATCGGCGGCTTCGGTGCGGATTGTGACCCCGGATTCGCAGCTTGCGATGCCGGAGGTGCGCATCGGCTATGTTCCGGATGTGGGTGGTTCGCTGTGGCTGGGCCGGGCGCCGGGACGGGTCGGCGAACACATGGCGTTGACTGGAGATGCGGTGGGTGCCGGGGACGCTGTCGAGTTCGGTCTGGCTGATTTCTGCATCGAGCAGGATGCCGTGGATGACGTGCTCACCTCGATCGCTGACCTGTGTGCTTTGCCTGGCCAGGATTTGGCGGTGGGCCTGCACATCATGCATGGTGCGCCGCAGCGTTCTGAGTTGAATGTTCAGCGGGCCTGGATCGATGAGGCGTATTCCGGCAGTGATGTCGCTCAGATCCTGAAGAATCTGGGTGCCTCCCCGTGGCCGGCGGCCGCGAAGGCTGCTGAGCGGATTCGCGCTAACGCGCCGATCGCGTGTGAGATTGCGTTGCAGCTCGTGCGTGAGTCCCGCGCCGAAGACGAGCTGCGGGGCGCGCTCGAACGTGAGCACCGTGCAGCGTCCTACGTCATGGACACCCCCGATGTTGTTGAGGGGATCCGTGCGCTGCTGATCGATAAAGACAAATCACCGCGGTGGTCGGTGACCCGCGCCGAGGATGTCGATACAGACCGGGTTGCCCGCATGCTCGAACCCCAGGACGATGAGCTCGGCCTGTGGGACGACGGCGAAGACGGCGACTGGTAGCGCCGGCACTGACACACGCCCGGCGCTGTCCCGCCCCCCCGTTGCCTAGCCACCAGTATTGACACCTGTGGCCCGCTCGAAACATTCGAGCGGGCCACAGTACTTCATCCCCTCGGCGCTATTCTGAGGCGCTACTTGCGGGTGACGTCGCCGAGTGCTTCGCTGGCGAGCTTGTTGACGGTGCCGTAGCGGTGCGCGGTCATGGTCACGGATTGTTCGCGCACGAATGGCAGCATTTCGATGCGGCCCGAACGTGTGACCGGGTGCGCGTTGACGGCGAGGTCTGGGGCTTGGGTCGTGGCCTCGCGGGTCGCCTGAACCAGCGCGTCCATCTCTTCTGTTCCTTCGCGTCCGATGAGGCGCACGCGGCTTCCGTCCGGGTTCGCGGACAGCTGTCGGCAGGTTTCGAGCCAGGCTTCTTCGTCTTCTATGACGACCGCGGCACCCAGCTGACGGTAGGCATCGGCGATACCGATGGGTGCCTCGTCTGGCAGTGAGACTTCCATGCGCTGTTTAGCGCCGGTTCCTACGCGGTCGGTCACGGAGCGCAGTACGCGCCAGCCTGCGGCAACCACGCGTGCTAGCAGCACGAGGTCGGCTTCTTCGATGGTTGCCACGCGGATGCGTACCTTGACGGGACGGTAGCGCAGACCGTTGACCTCAACGTCGAGGCCTGTGGCGTCTTGGAGGCCTTCGAAGAACTCGCTGTCCTTGGCGTCCTGCGCGAGTGCTTGTTCGAGCCAGGCCCGTGGTTCTTCGTTGAAGGTGTGGACCAGCATCGAGTAGTGCGGCGTGGACACGATGACCTCGCGGTCTGCTGGGCCGAGGCCGTGTTCGGAGTCTTCCCAGCGCAGCATCGACGGGACGTAGTTCGGGCCGCCGGCCTTGGTTCCGGTGCCGACCGCGGATTTCTTCCAGCCGCCGAACGGTTGACGCTGAACGATCGCGCCGGTGATACCGCGGTTGATGTAGAGGTTGCCGGCCTCGATGTGCTGCTGCCAGTACCGGATTTCCTCGGCATCGAGTGAGTGGATGCCGCTGGTGAGGCCGTAGTCGATCTGGTTGACCCACTGGACGGCTTCTTCGAGGCTTTCGGCGTGCATGATGCCGGTGACGGGCCCGAAGTATTCGGTCAGGTGGAACTCGGAGCCGGGCTTCACGCCGGCGCGGATGCCTGGCGAGAACAGCTTGCCGGAGTCATCGAGGGGTTCAGGTTTGAGGACCCAGTTCTGCCCTGGCTCGAGCTGGGTGAGGCCGCGGCGCAGCTTCTCCCCTGGTTCTTCGATGACTGGCCCCATGATCGATTCGGGGTTCTCCGGATAGCCCACCACGAGCGAGTTCGCGGCGTCGACGATCTGACGGTAGAGGCGCTCGGAGCGGGCCGCCTGGCCAACCAGAATCACCAGCGAGGCGGCCGAGCACTTCTGCCCTGCGTGGCCGAATGCGGAGTCGACGATGTCTTTCGCGGCGAGGTCGTAGTCCGCGGATGGGGTCACGATGATCGCGTTCTTGCCCGAGGTTTCCGCGAACAGCGGCAGGCCTGGGCGCATCTCGTGGAAGGCCTGAGCGGTTTCGTACGCGCCGGTGAGGATCACGCGGCCCACGCGTTCGTCGGTGATCATCGCGTCGCCGAGGTCGCGGGAGGAGGCGTCGATGAGTTGCAGGATCTCGCGTGGGAGCCCGGCTTCATCGAGCGCTTCCCAAATGCATTCGGTGAGCACTGCACCGCAGCGGATGGATGCGCGGGCTGGCTTGATCACTACCGCGCTGCCCGCGGCGAGCGCGGAGATGGTTGAGCCGGTTGGGATGGCTACGGGGAAGTTCCATGGCGGGGTCACGAGCGTGACTTTGTCCATGACGGGTTCCGCGCCGGCGATCGTGCCGAGGTTGCGTGCCTGTTCGGCGTAGTAGTTGCAGAAGTCGATGGCTTCGGAGACTTCCGGGTCGCCCTGGGCCAGCGTCTTGCCGGCTTCGGAGCCCATGACTTCGAGCAGGTCGGCGCGGCGGGCCTTCATTTTGTCTCCGGCGCGGTGGAGCACGTCGGCGCGTTGGTCTGGGGTGAGGCCTTGCCACACGTCGGCGGCTTTTTGGGCGGCATCGTAGACCTCGTTGAGGCGTGTGGTGTCTTTGACTTTCGCTGCGGCTACGGTGTCTGTGCCGAGGGTGCTGGTTGGGATGTTCTTGAGGATGTCTCCGCCCCAGAGTCGGTTCCATGCCAGGTCCGGGTCGGTGTCCGGTTCGTTGGTGAAGGTGCCGCCCCAGGTTGGTTGGGTGAAGTCTTCTTTGTTGCGGTCCTGGAAGCGGCGCGGTACGGGCGCCTCCGTCCATTCTGACAGGATGCTGACAGATTCACGGAAGCGTTCCTCTTCCTGCTTGAACGCGGCAGGCTCTTCGTCGAGGTTGAAGACCTCGGACATGAAGTTGTCTTCGGTCGCGCCCTCTTCGAGGCGACGCACAAGGTAGGAGATCGCAACATCGAACTCATCCGGCTTGACCACCGGCGTGTAGAGCAGAAGCCGGCCCACATCCTGCCGCACCGCTTGTGCCTGCTGGCTTGCCATGCCCAGCAGCATCTCGAATTCGACGTCCTTGCCACCCGGTTCGATGCCGCGGGCACGCATCAGATGCAGGTGCAGCGCGATGTCGAAGAGGTTGTGGCCTGCGATGCCGAGGCGCACGTTCTTGACGTGGTCCTGGGTCAGTGCGTAGTCGAGGATCGCTTTATAGTTCGCGTCAGTGAGCTGCTTGGTGGACCACACGGTCTGGGTCCAGCCGCGCATCTGCGCTTCGACCTGTTCCATCGGCAGGTTCGCGCCCTTGACCAGGCGCACCTTGATAGGGGCTCCACCGTTGGCCACGCGTTCCGCGGCGAAGCGCTGGAGGCGCTTCATGGCGGCGTAGGAGTCCGGCAGGTAGGCCTGCAAAACGATCCCGGCCTCGGTGTTTGTGAACTCGTCCTCGCTCAGCAGCTCGGTGAATACCGCGAGCGTGAGGTCGAGGTCCTTGTATTCCTCCATGTCCAGGTTGATGAAGGTGCGCGGGCTGGCGTTGTTGGCCGCGCGATACAGCGGGCGCAGGTGCTCCACGATGTCGGTCACGGCTTCATCGAAGGCCCACGGGCTGTGTGGCGCCACGGTTGCGGAGACCTTGATGGATACGTAGTCCACGTCGGAGCGTTCGATGAGCTCCTTGGTGCCCTTGACGCGGTGCGCGGCCTGGTCTTCGCCGAGGATCGCTTCACCCAGCAGGTTGATGTTGAGGTCGATGCCCTCGGTGCGTAGCTCCTTGATCGCTTTGGTGAGCTTGTCTGGGCGGGCATCCACGATGAGGTGGGAGACCATGTTACGAAGTGCGGCGCGGGCGGCCGGGATCACGACACGTGGGGCGAGCTTACCGAGGGTTCCCCCGGCTTTCACTGCGCTTTGGAGGTACCACGGCAGGAACGCTGGGACCTTCGCCGCGATCTCGTTGAGGGCCTTCGCGGCTGCCGCTGGGTCCTCGGTGCGGATCACGCGGTCCACGAACCCGACCGTGAAGTCGAGGCCGTCCGGGTCAGAGAGCACGCCGGCGAGCTGTTGGGCCGCCCTATCGACGGGGTAATCGCGGGCCGCGGCGAGCCAGTCACGAACCTGCTGTACGGCTTCGTCTGTGAGGTCCCACGGGCGGATGAGTCCTTCCATGTCTGGCCCGTGCCAAGCGATGGGCCTGCGGGTGATCGATTCAGCCGTGTGGCGTCCCGTCATGCGTACGCACTCCTAACTTTTGTGTCAATAACTAACGTATTTCCGTGGAAAATCTAGCTGGCTTTCAGGATGCTCTCAGCGTAATTTGAGCTTCTCCCTGGCTATATCTCTATTTTGCCGTAGGGTTGTAAGCAGAAGGCATCCTCAACGTGTGGGTGCTGTTTTATTCTGAAAGGCGGTGTTGGCTTTGGGTATTCTAGGTTGGATTCTAGTAGGTCTGATTGCTGGCGCTATTGGTAAGGCGATCATGGGCGACTCGATGGGAATCATCCCAACGCTCGTCGTCGGTATCATTGGTGGTCTTCTAGGTGGTTGGCTCGGTTCCGTTATCTTCGGTAAGGGAACCGGCGGCTTCTTCGAGCTGAGCACGTGGATCTGCGCGATCGCAGGTACCTGCATCCTGCTGGGTATCTTGGGAATCTTCTCCCGCGGCTCCGCACGCGCTAAGTAATAGACCTAGCTCTAGACAGCGGTGCCCTACCAGGTTTGACCTGGTAGGGCACCGTTCTTTAAGCCCGCTGACTTCTAGATGGCTGCTTGCACTGCGCGGTTGCGGCTCTGCGCTGGTTACCTGGCACCGGGCTATTGACTGGGCACCGCGTGTTTATTTGGCGTCGCGGGGTGTGCGCAGGCCGAAGTACACGGCGATGGATACCGCGAGGGCCAGCACCCCTGCGACCGTGGCGGTCACGGTGACGCCCGAGTCGAAGGCGTGCGATGCTGCCTGCAAGAGTTCTGCCGCGCGTTCGTGCGGGATCCTGGCCGCCACATCGTGCGCTGCAGCGAGCGAAGAGGCTGCTTGTTCACCCTGGGCCTGGCTCAGGGCCGCAGGCGGCACGAGGTGCGCGGTGTAGAGGGCGTTGAGTAGCCCACCCAGAACGGCGGCCCCCATGACGGTGCCGAATTCGTACGCGGTTTCAGACATCGCGGACGCGGCACCGGCTTTTTCGGAGGGCACGGCGGTGAGCACAAAGTCGTTCGAGAGGGTCTCCGCCATGCCAGCGCCAGCACCAATGAGAAGGAACGCGACCATCGGAACCCAGTCCCCGCGCCCCACGAACACCGCGAGGATCCCGTACGCGAGCGCACTGCACAGAAGACCCGCGACCATCGCGGCAACCGGGCCCGTTTTCCGGGCCACCGGAACAACACCGAGACCAGCGACCACCGTCATGACCATGCCAGGCAGCATGAACAGGGCGGCCTCCGCTGGGCTGCGGCCCTCGATGAGCTGTAGATGCTGGGAGAGGTAGTAGAGGAAGCCCACGAGCGAGAACATCGCGAGCAGGTTGATGATCAGTGGAAGCGCGAACGCCTTGCGAGAGAGCAATCGGACGTCCAGGAACGGAATGTCCGCACCCAGTTGGCGGCGCACGAAAACGAAGCCGACAGCCAGCGCGAACGCGATAGCGGCCAGGCCGACCCACAGCTGTTGTGGCAGGGTCTTGATCCCGTACGTGAGAGGAAGCAGGGTGGCCATAGCGAGCGCGATGCTCACAACATCGAGCGGGCCCGGGTTCGGGTCCTTCGACTCCGGCAGCAACAAAGGCGCGCCGATCAGGAACGGGAGCAGGATCGGGACCGCCATGAGCAGGACGGAACCCCACCAGAAGAAGTTCAGCAGCAGTCCGCCGATGATCGGCCCGAGTGCCGCACCCGCCGAGAACGTAGCCGCCCAGATAGCGACAGCGGTGGTGCGTTCGCGTGGGTCCGGGAAGATATTGCGGATCAGGGACAGCGTGGCAGGCATGAGTGCCGCACCGAACACTGCTTGCAGGGCGCGGAACACGATGAGCATCATCGGGCTCACCGAGAACGCAGCGATACCGGAGACCACCGCGAAGCCGACCGCGCCGATCATCATGATGCGGCGGCGACCAATCCGGTCACCCAAGTTTCCCATCGGGACCAACAGCCCCGCCAAAACCAGCGGGTAGATGTCCAAGACCCACAGTTGCTCGGTTGCGTTCGCGTGCAGTTCAACAGCGATTTCCGGTAGGGCGAGCACCATCACGGAGTTATCGACAGAAACCAGCAGGACAACAATCATGAGCAACGCCAACGCGGCCCAACGCCTGCGGGCGCTCGGGATCAGCTGCTCGTATTTACCGTATTGGGGGGACATAAACTTTCTCGAAAAACAACAAATAACAGGAGCGCAAGCGTGCTCTGGTTAGCCGCGGAGGATGGCTTTGCGTTCCCTCCAGGCGCGGGCTTTGCGTTCCGATAGCGGCATCGGCTGTTCATCCTCAGGGAGCGCAGAATCCGCGGGGACCGCGATGAAGGTGTTGAGCCATCGCGCGTTCGGGTCGGAATCGATGAGGAAGGATTTTAGCAGCAGCGTTGCCGGCAGTGCCAGGAGGGCTCCGAGCGGGCCGAGGACCCAGACCCAGAACAGCAGGGACAGGAAGGACACGGTTGGGGTGACGCCCACGGATTCGCCGGCGAACTTCGGTTGGATGATCGATTGGATCACGAAGTTCAGGACCGAGTACGCGACGATCACGGCAACCGCCGAACCCCAGCCTTTCTCGAGGAAAGCCAGCAGTGCGGGTGGGATGAGGCCGATGAAGAACCCGACGTTGGGGATGTAGTTGGTGATGAAGGAGAGGATGCCCCACACCCATACCAGCGGGATGCCGAGCAGCCAGAGCGCGCCAACGTCGGCGATCGCGACGATGAGGCCGAACACGGTGGTGACGAGCCAGTAGCGGCGCACGCCGTAGGCGAAGTCGTTGGTGACGATGAGGGCGCGCGGCTTGGTGATGCGCAGCAACTGCTGGCGTGCGTGCAAGCCAGCGGAGTCCATTGCGAGGAACAGGGTCGCGATCACCAGGGTGGTCAGTAGAGCGAGGATTGAGGAGACGTTGGAGAACAGTGGCGCCAACAGCGACATGACGTCGTTCGGCTGGATGGATTGCAGTGACTTGGTGATTTCGCTGAAGTCCAGGTTGAGTTCGAGCGCGGTCTTCTGGATCCACTGCCACGCTTCAACGAACTGTTCGTTATAGGACGGCATGAGTTGGATCAACGCGAGTAGCGACCACACGATGAGCCACACGAACAACACCAGGATCACGAGCACCAGCAAGAGCGAGACCATCGCGCCCACGAACGGTGGCACCCAGCGTTGCAGGAACTTCTGGACCGGATACACCACGATCATGAGGTTCAAGCCCAGGAAGACCGGCGCGATGATGTCTTGCAGATCGCGCACGAACATGAGGATGATGCAGGTGGCGGCGAGCCCGAGCGTCACCTTGATGAACCGAGGCATACCGGCTTGTTGGTCTTCACCCCACTTGCGGGCCTTACCCGCGGAGGCAGAGAACTCCTCCTTGGGTTTGCCGGCGTCATCCAGCGGGATCACTCCGATGCTGCGGGCTGGCTTGAACTCGTCGGCGTCGGCGTCGGCGTCGGTGGCGGTGTCACGTGGCTCTTCCTGCGCGGCGGAGGTGGAGGCGGAGGCGGGGTCGTGTGCCGCATCGTCCGACCTGTCTTTGGGTTGCGGGGCTTCAGTTTGGGTGTCGGCGGGTTCGGCGTCTTCTGGTTTGGCGCCGTCTGGGTTTTCGGGGGTGGGGACGATGGGGATTTCGCCGGTCACAGCATCGTTCGAGTCTGCTGTGTATTCATCTGACGATTCTTGACGTCCAGACATACTTCTCCCCTAGCTTCAACGGATACTTCGGCCCATTCGCACACCATTCTATGGCGCGATGACGGCTGCGCGGCGACTGTTGCGCGCCGGCGTCAAACGGGTGTGTTTTCGGGTTGAGTTTGGGTTAGAGGCGGGTGGGGCACGGGCCGGCTTCGGGCCGGGTTTGAGTTCGGTTTGGGTTCGTCTATTGGGCGTGGTATGGTTTCATCTGTTCGCCGCGGCGCGGTCCAGTGAGGACCTGCAGGCAGAGCGGACAGCGCAGGAATTATAAGTGAATTATTATGGCTTCTGCCTTGCGGGGGTATGGCGCAGTTGGTAGCGCGTCTCCATGGCATGGAGAAGGTCAGGGGTTCGAATCCCCTTACCTCCACGTTTTGTAATGTGTCGGGACATCGTTCACAC
>NZ_KV788980.1:150189-150601 GCF_001807395.1 Arthrobacter sp. HMSC06H05
GGTGGATGTGTCAGGACATCGTTCCGTTTTATGTGGTGAGCAAAGACGGCTGGGCAAACTGCCTGCAGTCTGGCGGCTCCCCGGTGTTCCCGGGGCTATTTTGCTGCCGTTGCGGTTGCTGTTCACCGGTCTAGTGGCGGCTCGTGGCCGCTGGGATAGTTAGTTTCTGCACCGCCCCGTGCCTCGACGTGGGGGCGCCGGTGGACCCGTCGGGCCTTGCAGTGGTGGGAACGATGTCGTGACAGATGGGTGAAGGATGTCCTGAGACATGGTTGGAAGGATGTCGTGAGAGATCCGTGTGTAATGTGTCGGGACATCGTTCACACGATGTCCCGACATTTTTTATGCCTAGGAGCTTTGATGTGTCGGGTCATCGTTCCGGTTTTTGGGTGCGGCCAAGGCGGCCGGGCAA
>NZ_KV788980.1:150621-193539 GCF_001807395.1 Arthrobacter sp. HMSC06H05
CGGTGTTCCCGGGGCTATTCTGCTGCCGCTGCGGTTGCTGTTCACCGGTGTAGTCGCTACTCGTGGCCGCTGGGATAGTTAGTTTCTGCGGCGCCCCGTCTCAACCTGGTCTGCGGCGGCGGACTGGTCGCACCTTGCATCGGAGGGTGAAGGACCTCGTGAAACTAGACATGTCATGTCTAAGGACATTTTGGACGCGGAGTCCATTGACTCTTTGGACAGGATGTCTAGTGGCTTTTTGGACGTCGGCGGCGGTGGAATATCCGGATGGCTATTCCATTGCACAAGCTCAGAAAAGTCGCAGATTTCGATCCCGTTCGTGACGGCAAAACGATCACACAGTTTTGCAAAGAACTTGGTATCTCGCGGCAGACGTACCACAACATCAAAGACCGGATAGCGCAGAAGGGACGATCTGGCATCATGCCGGATTCGACTGCCCCGAAGCACCCGGCTGGAAAATTTGAAGACTTCCGACAAGATCGCAGTCGTCCACGCCAGGCAAACGTTGATGGAGCAGGGCTTGGATTATGGCCCGTGGTCGATCTACTACTTCTTGTTCGACTCTGTCGGTGCCGATCGGACCCCTTCGCGTTCCACAATCGCTTTGTGGCTACATCAGCTGGGGTTTGTCGATGCTAATGCCCGCAAACGGCCGCGGAGTTCCTATAAGCGCTTCGCCCGCGATTTCGTTGGTGAACTCTGGCAGATCGATGGACTGGTCTATCGTCTCTTCGACCGTGCTCACACGCTTGTGACGATCTACCAGGTCATCGACGACGTCAGCAGATTCGATGTCGGAACCAAAGCGTTCGCGTTGCAGGAAAACGGTACTGATGCCCGCGCCGTGCTGGCCGAAGCGTTCGCCACTTACGGCAAACCCCAAGAGATCCTTTCCGATAATGGCGATGCGTTTGCCGCCTACCACCGTGGATATCTCTCAGCGACTGAAACGTGGCTCGCCAGCGAAGGCGTACTGGCAATTGCTGGGTTCGCTGCGACAACCCAGGGAAAAGACGAGCGCTCCCACCGCACGCTGACCCAGTTTCTAGACGCGCGTGGCCCCATCAGCCTTGCCGAGGTCAACACGTATCTCGCTGAGTATCGGCAGGTGTACAACGAGCGACGACGGCACCAGTCACTGTTGGTTGGCAAAATGCATATCACTCCACGCCAGGCCTTCGAGACCTTCCCCAAGGCTCCTTCGCCCACGCAACCACTCGATCCTGACCAGGTCTGGGCCCGCGTACTGGCCTACAACCAGGCACACAATCTGCAGGCAGCATCCGAAATGAGAAACGGCCCCGGGGAAGCGGCAACTTCACCCGAGGCCAGCACCGATGACATGGCAACCCAACACGGCATACCTCCCACCGATACCCCACACTAACGGTGCCAACGACACAACCAACAAACGATTGGTATATCCCAGACCAGCTCCGCGTGAGCAAAGACGGTGTCGTCCGAGTGTGTAGCTACGGGCTCTACATCGGCTTGAGATTCAAAAACCGCAAGCTCTACGCCACGGTCACACACGATAATGTCGCGGAGTTTTTCACAGCCCACGACGGTGAGTTCCTCTTCAGCGTGCCACTACCAATCACACTGAGCCACAGGCCACCAGGTGGGCAAATCAACATCAACCTCGTTGAAGGGATGAAGCACCGCCAATCACCCCGGATGAACCCGAAACTATCCAAACCCCGACCGAAGCGCAGACCACAATAGTGATCCGCTAGAAAGTGTCCAAAAACTCCATGGACTCCGTGTCCACCAAGTCATTGGACTCCGTGTCCAAAAACTCTATGGACATAACATCGTGAAACTAGACACCCCGTCTCCGCTTTTGTTAAGTCTCGGGACATCGTTCTTATCTGCACCCCACTACCAGGCCCCCGAACGAAGCCTACGGCTTCTCTCTCGATGTATATGCAGCGCCGTGCTTGCCGTCACCACGCAGTCCAGTTGCAAGACATAACCGGCGGCCGAGAGATATCGTGACAATCGTCACGGGGTGGACAACCCGAGAATTCTCACCGCAGAGGAGAACAGCTGATGGCCAAGTCAGTCTTCATCGACGCAAATACATACCTTTCGTTCTTTCGCCTCTCAAATAATGACCTGAATGAGATCAAGAAGTTGCTTCAAGGCGTCAAGTCAAAGGAATTGACCTTGCAAGTCACTAGCCAAGTCCGCGATGAATTCGACAGAAACCGGGAGGGTGTTATCTTCGATGCGCTGAAAGAGTTTCGTGCCCAACAAGTTCCGAAGAGCTACCCGAAACTCATACATGGATATTCAAAATATGAGAACCTCAAGAGACTGGCCACAGATCTGCAAGAGCTGCGCAATGACATCTTGAAGGACGCCGAGAAAGATGCTCGAGAATGCAATCTCGAAGCAGATCGACTGATAAAACAAGCATTCGAGTTTGCGAATGTGATCAACTGTGACGATAAAATTCGGAAGTCTGCCCGAGAGCGCATGGATTGTGGAAATCCTCCCGGAAAGAATGGCTCATACGGGGACGCTATTAACTGGGAGGCCCTCTTGGCAGAGGTTCCAGACGATGACGATCTCATCATCGTCTCTGAGGATTCTGACTACACCACCAAGCTGAACCCAGACAAAATGTCCCAGTTCTTGATTGACGAATGGGAATCCTCGGGTCGCAATGGAGACCTCACCCTTTACAAGACATTAAATGAATTCTTTAGGGCGCATTATCCGGACATTGAGCTGCAAATTGAGTTTGAACAGGATAAATTCATCACTGCCCTCGAGACGTCTCCAAGCTTCGCCAGCACACACGCCGCAATTGCGGGCCTCGATCCTCGAGAGTCCTACACGGGATGCCAGAAGAGACGGATTATCAAGGCTGGCGTGGAGAATGATCAAGTTTATTCTATTGGCGAAGATTACGACGTGAAAGACTTCTACTGCGCCTTCCTGGACAAAAACAGATCTGAACTTTCCGACGCAGAGAAACGCCACTTTAGTGAGCACTTCGCATGGACCGATCCTCAGGAAGGTTAACCGGAACAGCCTGAGCCGCGATCATGAAGGCGGGGAGCCATTCTCAACTCACTAAGAGCCGGGTGACGCAACGTGGGTCTATCTCCGCCGTGCGAGGACCGGTATGCCGATGGCAGTGAACGTTCAGACTTGACGGCATGGTGGCATGGTTGCAGAGGTGAAGGCTTTGGCTTGTTGTCCGGCGAGGAGTCGGGTTTCGCAGTTGGCTTGGATGGCGCTTGTTCGAGGGCGGTCACGTGGGCGTCGAGGTCTTCGATCGTGGTGGCGGTGATGGTGATGAGGCCGGTGTAGCGCAGGGTGCCGTGGCCGGCGGTGAGGTCGGCTTCTTGTTGGAGGACGTCGTGGTATTCGGCGGTCTGTGAGGCGTCTTCGATCTGTCCGATTTTAGCGCGTTGGGCTTGAGAGCGCGCCGGTAATGGAATAGTTCCTCGCGCTGTCCTGCGGGCGTGGTCCCGACGGCTCGCTCGACCTCATGGAACCCTGCGTTCGTCAAGCACCGCTGGGAGGCCTTGTTCTCCAGGAGCGTGCGTGCTGTCAAGGTTCGCAGTCCACTGTTGCGTGCGAAGCGCGATGCCAACTCCAGGCCCCGACGAGCGTGCCCTGCTCCCCGCGCATCGGGATGAATCCAGAACCCGACCTCGGCCGCCTCGGAGCTGACGTCGAAGAGCACCATGGACCCCACAAACCGGTCCGCCTCGGCGTCGGCAAGTGCGAGGACTGCCAGCGTGCCGGTCGACAGACCCACAGCAACCTCGTCACGGATCATCCGTCGCACGGAGTCGGGAGTGTAGTCGGGCTCAGGCAGGTGGCCGAAACGCCGCACAGCTTCGTCCCTGGTTCCGGATGCATACGCTTCTGCATCCCAGTCGGACAGGGCGCGTAGGCGAGTGTTCTCAAAGGTGATCGGGAGGGTGGTAGTATCCAGCATGCGCTAAACCTAACATAGAATGGATAGCTAACTGAAGCGTGTTTGGTTAGGCTGGTGGGGTGAGCTACTGGGAACACCGCAAACCTGTGCAACGTCTCCGCGCAGTGGACATCGGGGAGGTTGCGAGGGCATCGGTACGGTTACTAGACGAAGGCGGGTTGAGGGCCCTCACCCTGCGATCTGTGGCGCAACAGGTGGGTGTCGCTCCAGCCAGCCTGTACTCCCGCGTCGAATCCGTCGACGATCTGTTCGACCTCGCCCTCGACACAGCGCTTGAAGACGATCCGGTCATGTCCGACTCGATCCGTAACGCTGACCTGCCTGCCCTGATGCAGGCCTTCTTCGCGCACCTCACAGCCCACCGGTGGGCCGGTCGGGTCATCGGTATGCGCGCTCCCAGGGGCCCGGCGTACCTGGCCCTTTCTGAGCGAATGTGCGTCCTACTCGAACAAACAGGCACCCCGGACCCGCTCGGCACTGCCTACCGACTATCCAATTTGGTGATCGGTTCCGCTCTAACTGCTCCGATGGCGCCTGACGAGAAGCATGTCACCATCGACCCTGAGCAAGCTCCGACCTACGCGCGACTCCACGCGCAGCACCACATCAGCCCGCAGGAGATCCTTGCCGACGGAATCAGCGCTCTCCTCGCCTCGCCCTCCAAGCCGGGTGCGCTTTGAGGGCGAGGCGAGGGAATGCCCGCAAGACCCCTAAAGATTAGTGGGGTCGGTGGCGCAGACGCGGAGGCGGTGCCCGTCGGGGTCAGTGGCGACGAACGTGTAGCCGAACTCCAGGGTGGTGGGTTCCAGCGCGATCGGAAAGCCGAGGGTTGTCCAATCGTGGTAAAGCTGGTCGACATCATCGTGGGTGGCGTAGCTCATGGATAGTTCGACGCTGCCTGGTGTGCCGGTGGCGGCGGGGTCGATCTGGTCGCGGGTCTGCAGACCGATGATGACATTGTCGGTGAGGGCGAACACTGCGAAGTCTTTGAAGGTCTCGATGGGCTCCTTATTCAGGGCTTGACGGTAGAAGATGGTGCTGGCCTCGACGTCGGTGACGTAGAGGATCACGCTAGTGGGTGCGAAGGCGGTCATAGCTTCTCTCTCTGTGAGCGCCCCTTTTGGGGACGATTTTGTCGTTACGCTTACGAAGCTACGGGTGATAGGTGACATCTTCTGTCATGTATCTGTGCGAGTATTGGGGCATGCGAGCGGATCGGTTGTTGTCGATGATCTGGCTGCTGCGTACCCATGGCGGGCTTTCGACGGCAGAGTTGGCGCAGCGCCTGGAGGTGTCGCGTCGTACCGTGCTGCGGGATGTGGAGGCACTTTCGGCTGCCGGGGTGCCGGTGTACTGCGAGCGCGGCCCCCACGGCGGTGTCCGCCTGATGCCGGGCTACCGCACCGATGTCACAGCGCTATCTGAGGACGAGAGCCGCGCGTTGTTCTCCGCGATCTCATCGTGGGGCCCTGATTCGATTGGCTTGGGTGACGCGTTCGCCTCGGGGGTGCGTAAGCTGCTGGCTGCGGTTCCCGACGCCCATCGTAACCAGAGCCTGGAGGTTGCGTCGCGGATCGTGATTGATCCTCAGGGCTGGTTGCCGCAACCTGATGCGTTGCAACCTGGGGAGGCATTCGCAATCCTCGAAGCCTGCGTGTTCGCCCGTCAGCGGTTGCAGCTGACCTATCGCTCACGCCAAGCCACACGTGCACAAGAGCTGATCGTGGAACCGCATGGTCTGGTGTCGGCCGGCAGCGACTGGTATCTATGCGCCAGCACCGAGGGAACGGTGCGGTTCTTCAAGGCAGTCCGTATCGAGCACGCCGCCCCGTTGGCTGAACCGTGCTCCGGACCTGACCTGGATGTGGCCCAAGCATGGCGAGAGCACCGCGGCCGGTTTCTCGACCAGTTCACTCCTGTGAGTGTTGATGCCTGGCTCCTGGCCGCACGGTGGGACGACGCGCGCGAGTGGAGTATCCGCACCAAGCCGATGGATGCGTCCGGGAGCCCACCGGGTGAGGGGTGGCGGCCCGTGAGCCTGGAGTTCATGGACGACCTGCACGCGGTCACCGTCCTGCTACGCCTCGGCTCGGACGTGCGCATCGAAGCCCCCGACGACATCAAAGCCAAGCTCCTGGACCACATCGATCAGGTCGCCACGCTCTACCGCTCGTGATCCTGCTCCGTACAGGGGCCTCTGAGCACCCTGATCTCAGCCAGCTGTAGCCACCATCTGGAGCTGCCAGGCCCCTTGCAGATCGAGGTTAGGAGGCTCCGGCTCACCTGTGTGATGGCCAGGTGAGGGGTGGTTTGGCTGACGATGTCGATGCGGGTGATGTCGGCTGGTGATGGCTACAAGTACTTGCTGCGGACTGTAATGTGTCGGGACATCGTTCCGCTGAACTGCTTCCCATTAGTTGGACTGAGAAATCAGTTACCGACTAGTGGGGAGCAGTTCATCAACGAACAGGCCCTTTAAGCGAGACGGAGAAATGTGAGCGTATTGAGCAAGCTCGGCGAGAGTCCACTTATGTGAAAGATCTCTGCGCATCTCTGTGATGGCGGAATGCACCTCAATTCGTTGCGTCCCATGATCTGTTTTGAATGTCATGGGACAGCACGTGTGTAGGCGAGCGAAATGATTGCCATGATCCCGAAAGCTGCAGCTGTGAGAGGGAGAGCTCCGATACCAGCGGTTGAGAGGATGCTGCCCCCAACCGCGGCTCCGATGGCAACCCCGAGGTAAGTGCCGGAAGTGTTCAGCGCCAGCGCTTGGCCCGAGACGGGACCGGCGAGGTGGTGCAGGCGGGCTTGGATTGCTGGGGAGGTCCAGAACGCCATGCCGCCCCACAGCGTCGCGACGACCAGCACGAGCGGCAGTGGAGCGGGTCTCGCTGTCCAGAGCACCCAAAGGACGATCATCGTGGCGACGATCGTGCCGATACCGATCAGCAGGGTTCGATTCGCGCCGAGGCGGTCGGTAGCGATCCCGCCGAGCCAGATGCCTCCAATGCCGGCGATCCCGGAGAGGCTGAAGGCGAGTGCGCGTTCTTCGATGCCTGCTGTTGTGGTCTCGGCCAGGTAGGGGGCGAGATATGTGAGCATCATCATCGAGTCGGTCATGAGCAGGCAGTTCGCCATCAATCCGAGCGAGATCGGAGCTCGCCGCAGGATGCGGAACTGATCGGCCAGGCGTGGAGTGTCGTCGGTTTCCTCGGAGCGGGGCAGGGTGCTGAGCACGAGGAGGAAGACGAGAGCCCCTGCGATGGCCATCGTCGCGAAGGTCGCTCGCCAGCCGAGGACGCCGCCGATCCAGGTGCCAAGCGGCACTCCGGCTGAGATCGATCCAGTGACGCCGAGCGAGACGATGGCGAGGTACCTGCCGACCTTCTGCGCTGGTGCGTGACGGGCGGTGAACGCGAACAGCGCCGGGGTCATCGCCGCAGCCGTCAACGCAGCGGCAACGCGCAGCGCCGTCAACACCGCAAACGAATCAGTGGCCGCGGCGGCGAGGTTTGCGGCCATGAAGACAGGCAACGCGGTCGTGAACAGTCTCCGCCGTGACACCGCCGCGAGAACGACTGCCGCGACCGGTGCGGTGAGGGCGACGGTCAGGGAGAACATGGTGACCAGTTGTCCGGCCTGGCCCTCGGTGACCCCAAGATCGGCCGCGAGTTCAGGCAGGATTCCGGCGATCACGTAGTCGTCGGTGTAGAGCACGAACGCAGCGGCCAGCAACGTGAACAACCAAGCAGGCATACGCATCACCCGTGACGCGCGTTCGCGAGCAGCATCCGCAGATGTGCCCGCAGGACGGCTCGCAAGCGTTCGACGCTCAGACCGCCGTGTGGCGTCACGGTGTCCAGAGTCAGCCCGCCGATCACGGCGGAGAGCTGCGCCGCAGCGAGGTCAGCGTCCGGCACGTCGAGGGAGTCGAGTGCGTCGCGCAGGACCGCGTGAAGGTCGGCGGCCATGCGCGCGGACATCACGCGGAACACCGGCATCGTTCGGGAGGCCATGATCAGTTCGACCACCACGATCGCCTCGTCCCGCCGTGGCTCATCGACCGGCATGACGGTCTCGACCAAGGTTTGCAGGGCGTCGAGCGCCGCCTCACGTGTGAGCCCGCGCAGTCCTTCGGCCGGATGGGCGGCAAGACGGCGACCCATCCGGGCACCCGCCTCCTCCGCCGCAGCAGTGAGCAGATCGTGATGTCCGTCGAAGTAGTGTCGCACCGAGCCGATGTTCAAACCGGACTCGTCAGCGACCTTCCTCAGCGACACGCCCTCCATGCCTTCGGCCACCACGAGGCGGAATGCCGCCTCGATGACCTGCTGACGACGCTGCTCCGGGTCGATCCGTGCGGGCATGACGCTTACTTCCTCTCCCTGATGACGCCGGCCTCGTCCCACACGGGCTCGCTGCTCTCGTAGACGTCTCCGTCGGCTCCGAAGACGAGATAGCGATCGAAGTCTCGGGCAAACCAACGATCATGAGTTACGGCCAGAACCGTGCCCTCAAACGCCCTGAGTGCGTGCTGGAGAGCCTCGGCGGAAACAAGATCGAGGTTGTCGGTCGGTTCGTCCAGCAGCAGCATCGTCGCTCCGCCGAGTTCCAGCAGCAGTACCTGGAACCTTGCCTGTTGCCCGCCCGAGAGCGAGTCGAAGAGTTGCTCTGCGGACTTCGCCAGCCCGTAGCGCGCGAGTACCCGCGAGGCGTCCTCTCGCGGAAGGCCAGTACGGTGCTCATCACCGCGGTGCAGGATGTCCAGCAGTGTGCGGCTGGCGAGGTCGGGCCGGCTGCGATTCTGAGCAAACCATCCCGGCCGTACCCTCGCACCGAGCCGTGCTGTGCCGCCGTGCGGCACGGGTTCGATCCTCGCATCGGTCACGGGCTCCTGGCCCGGTGCGGGCTCAGTGCCCCCCGGCCGCGAGCAGGCGCAGGAAGTGCGACTTGCCCGACCCGTTCGAGCCGAGCACCCCTACTCGATCACCGAAGTACGCCTCGAAGTCGAACGCGCGCATCAGGCCCGTCAGCTCCAGCGCCTCGCAGGTCACAACACGCTTCCCGGTCCGCCCACCGTGCAGCCGGATCTGAAGGCGTTGCTCGCGAGGCTGTTCTTGCGGAGGCCCGGCCTCCTCGAACCGGGTCAGCCGGGTCTGCGCTGCCCGATACCGGGAGGCCATGTCGGAGTTGTAAGCGGCCTTCTGCTTGTACATGAGCATGAGCGAGCGCAGTTTCGCGTGCTCTTCGTCCCAGCGGCGGCGCAGCTCGTCCAACCGCTGGAACCGCTGTCCCCGCGCACGGTAGTAGGTATCGAACCCGCCAGGATGCGTCCATGTGGTGTTGCCCGCCGCGCCGAGTTCCAGCGTCACGAGCGAGGTCGCCGTCCGGGCCAGCAGCTCACGGTCGTGGCTCACGTAGAGCACGCCCTTGCCCGTCGCGCGCAACCGCTCTTCCACCCAGCGTTTGCCCGGCACGTCCAGGGAGTTGTCCGGCTCATCCAGCAGCAGCAGATCGTCCGGGCCTCGCAGCAGCGCCTCCAGCGCGAGCCGCTTTTGCTCACCACCAGACAATGTTGACAACGACCGGTGGCGACACCGCTCGAAGGGCACCCCGAGAGCGGCGACCGTGCAGACGTCCCACAACACCTCGGCGTCATAGCCGCCCACCTCGCCCCATGCTGCGACTGCCGACGCGTACGCTATCTGCGATTGAGTGGTGCCCTGCTCCTTCATCAGGGCCTCAGAGCGTGCGAGCTGTACGGCAGCATCGCGGATCGCAGGCTGTGCGACCGACAACAGGAGTTTGCCGACTGTTGAGCCGGTGACGAACTGGCGCATCACACCCAAGCTTCCGTCACGGGTTACCGTGCCGGAGTCCGGCGAAAGTTCGCCAGTTACGATCCGCAGCAGCGTACTCTTCCCGGCGCCGTTCGCGCCGATCAGGGCCACCCGCTCGCCCCCGCTCACTGCCAGCGAGGTATCGCGCAGCAGCGGTCGACCATCGGCCAGCGTGTACGTCACAGACGCGACATCAAGATGAACCATGACCCAATACTATCACACCTGTGATAAATACCGGTTGGGCCTGCCAGCCTGCTCACGTGATCAGGTGCTTCTCGTAGTGAGGCTCAGGACGCGCGCATCCGCACCTCGGAGTTGCCACACGTCTTTCAAGCGAGGCCCGAGCAACGTCACCCTGGGCTGAGACTGGGCTCCAGCGTCTCCAGCAGCGCACCTGACCGATGCGAACCCGTCCCGCGGGGACGGGACCAGGGAGGAGCTGGCCGCATGAGAGTTCTGTCATTGGATCGCGCTGAGCGATCCGCGGTCGCGCACGAGATCCGCCGCTACCAGGACTATCGAGTGCGTATCGGTGACGACCTACACGCCTCCCATGTGCTGGTGGGGCATGGAGAGACCGATCCTCCCGATATTACGCCGCAGGTCGTCTGACCCTTAACCCACTTTTTCGGTGGACGTGCCAGGACATCGTTCCACCTTTTTGGGTGCGGCCATAGCTGAGCTGGGCCCCATTAGTTGGACTGAGAAATCAGTTACCGACTAGTGGGGAGCAGTTCATGTTCGCGAGGGCCTTCGATCATGAGCTTGGCTCCGCCGGCGCACCACAGGACGCCTTTGAGGTAGTGGTCGTACTTCTGGGGTGGTCGTTCGCCGCGGGCGTTGTTGGCGTCGAGGTTGGTTTGGACTCGCAGCCTGGTCTCGGCGTCGACGAAGGGCCGGTGGTCAGGCCGTGTCTTCCTCACGGTGGTTGGTGCGTCTGGTCGCGAGGCCGACGCCACCCAGGACGACCGCAAGCCCAATCCACTGCAGGAGCGAGGGCTGCTGGCCGAAGAAGGACCACGCCCACAGCATTGTGACCGGTGCAGTCAGGTAGAGCAGAGTGCTGGTCCTGGTGGCTCCCACCTGGCGTAGGCACCAGATGAACGTGGCGTAGCCGCCGAGGCCAGACAGGAGAACCAGCCAGCTGATTGCCAGCACCAGTACCCCCGTGACCTGCACTGCAAGCCCGTCGGTCAGGAGGGCTATGCCGCTGAAGATCACGGCCGCAACGCTCACTTGCACGGTCAGGCTGGTCACCACGGGCACCTGGGGCTTCCACGAGCGTTCCAGCAATGAGGCCATGGACAGTCCCAGCAGGCTCACTACCACCAGGCCCACGCCTCCCACCCCCACTGCGCTGATGCCTCCCACGCTCAAAGCGACGCCAACCAGAGCGATGAGCAGGCCAACCCACTGGAGGATGCTGACTCGGTCACCGAAGAAAATGCGCCCCGCCGCGGTCACGAGCAGCGGCTGGAGTGCACACACCAGCGCAGACACGCCGGCATCAAGCCCCTGTTCAGCAGCCAGGAACACACCGCCCAGGAAGAACACGTGAGACAAGACGGCCAGGACGACCTGCTGCCACACCTCGCGTCGGCTCAGCGCGCGGAAAGAATCACGCACCGAAGGAACCAGGAGACACCCGACGACCAGTAGAAGGGCCGTCATCAGATAGCGCCAGGCCAGCAGGGACCACGCCCCCAGGCCTGTCCGGTCCGCCAACGTCGCCCCGACAAACCCGGAACTCCACGCCACCACGAACGCCACACACATAAACCATCGCATGCGAACAGCTAAACATACCGGTCGGTATACTGTCAGTGCACCACAGCCGAATGGGGGACGGATCATGCACATCGACCTCGAGGTCTTCGAGCCTGTCGACACCACACCGGTCGGCCACAGGGTTCTCGATGCTGCCTCGGAACTCTTCCGCGACCACGGAATCAGGGCCACCGGTGTTGACAGCATCGTCGAACGCGCTGAGACCACGAAGAGGACCTTGTATCAGCGCTACGGGTCCAAGGATCGGCTGGTCGCCTGTTACCTCCAACAACGCGCGCACGTCTGGCAGGGCAAACTCCTGGAAGCCTTGACCGGCGCCTCCCCAGCCGAAGCCCTGGAGGTCGTCTACCGGCACACTGCTCGGTGGGCGACCGGCACCCCTCGCGGTTGTGCCTTCGTGAACGCTTGGGCCGAGATCGGTGCCAGCGAGCATGAGGCAGGCGATTTCGTTCGGGCGGAGAAGGCCTGGATGTTGGCCTTGTTCACGCAGATCGCCGGTGGCGATGAGAACACCGGCGCCCTCCTGCACCTGCTCCATGAAGGTGCCCAGGTCACCGCGTCGATCCAGGGCGACCCACGGGTGTTCGCTCAAGCCTGCGCCGCATCACAGGAACTCTTGGCCCAACGGTGAGGAGTCCCTCTCACAGCAAGCTCGAGTCGCGTTGCGCTCTTCAACCAACCTCTCCGGGCAGTACGCTTAGTGAGACAGGGCTCGATCACTGCGCAGGAGGAGGGCGATGCCCATGAACCCGACAAGGCATGCAGCCGCTGCGAAGCCAGTGAAACCTGGTACCCACAGCTCCGCGGCAGGGTTCACGGGCCATGAACGCCGCGTAGATGCCGCCTAGCAACGTGACGGAGATCAGGCTGTCGAACTCGTATGACACTTCCTCGACGCCCGAGGGCGAGTACAGCTCGTGAAGCCATTCGGCATCGTCGGCGTTATGCGGACGGAGCCGAAGCCGCAACGCCACGTTGCAACCTTCGCTGACAAGCCATTGATGCCCAACCTAGCTTGACATTCTGAAGCCTTCACGGGTCGCCGTGGTCGCGGCGAACATGCACTAACCCGAGGGCGGGGCTGCAGGCGGTCGAGTCGTTACGGGTGCTGGCTGACACGTTGGAGTTGCGGCAGATCGAGCTGGACCGGACGCACGGGATGGCGGCACCTGGTCGGTGTCCCGCTGCCTCCATTGCAGAAATTCATGGTCTGGTTTAGCCTGTTCCAGACCGGTAGCGCCACTAGCCGGGCGTTCCGCTAACCCGCATCGAAGATGATCACGAAAGACACCATGAACGTCTCTGAATCTCCGATTAACGGCATCGACGACGCGAAGTCGGGCAACGCTGCGGTCCCGTTCCGGGAAGGTATCGCGCTGTTGTGGTCGTACTCGCGCCCACATCTTCGAACCCTCATCATTGGTGTGTTGCTGGGGTTGTTCGCAACGGCGATCGCGCTCGCGACACCGATGGTCACCAAGTGGGTGCTCGACTCGCTCGGCACTAATCTCGATCTCACAGGTCCAGTCACGGTCCTGGTGCTGATCCTGATCGTCGGAGTCATCGCGAACCTCGCCCAGAGCGTGCTACTGGGTAGGCTCTCAGAGCGCATCGTGCTAGATGCTCGCCGTGGCCTGGTCAGTCGATTCTTGCTGGCGAAGCTGGAGCAGATTCAGCGCTTCCGGTCCGGCGAACTCGTCACCCGCGTCACCAGCGACACGCTGCTTTTGCGGGAGGCGACGACGAATAGTCTCGTGCAACTCATCAACGGCCTGGTATCCCTGGTCGGAACCATTGTGTTGATGGCGATCCTCGATTGGCCTCTCCTGCTGGCCACGCTCCTCGCGCTGGTCGTGGTCGGCGTCTTGTTCGGTGTGCTCGTTCCGCAGATCGGTAAAGCTGACAAACGCGCACAGGACGCCATCGGAGATCTTGGTGCGACGTTGGAGGGCGGGGTGCGAGCCTTGCGTACCGTGAAATCCAGCCGTGCCGAGCACCGCGAGATCGCACGGGTGAACGCAAAAGCCGAAGAATCTGCCCGCCACGCGATCCGATCGGTCTGGTTCTCGGCACTGGCGTGGTCAGTCGCGGGCGGCGGGGTGCAGCTGGCGATCATCGTCATCCTCGGCCTCGGCGCAGGACGAGTCGCGCTCGGCGAGCTTGCTGTGTCCACTCTTGTCGCATTCCTCATGTATGCCTTCAACATCGTTGACCCGATCACCTCACTGGCAGGGGCATTCTCCACCCTCCAGAGTGGCCTCGCCGCCGCCGCACGCATTCGCGAAACCGAACACCTCGAACTCGAAGACACGCACGCTCGCCCCGCCGATGCACCTGCTCCTGTGAGCAATCCTGATGCCCCAGTGCTTACGCTCCGTGCGGTCACAGCAGGCTACGCCGACGCAGAAACCCCCGCGCTGCGCGACGTTACTCTCGCCATCCCGCGCAAGGGGCACATCGCACTCGTCGGCCCGTCCGGAGCGGGAAAGACCACCGTCTTCTCACTACTACTCCGTTTCATCGACCCCACCTCAGGGCGACTCGAACTGAACGGTGTCCCGTACGAGCACTTGAGCATCGATGATGTCAGGTCAGGCATCGCCTACGTCGAACAAGAAACACCCGTGATCCCCGGCACCGTTCGTGACAACGTGCTCTTCCGCGCGCCCGACGCCACCGATGAGGAAGCATGGGAAGCGCTCGCGTCAGTACGTCTCGATCAGAAGATTCGATCCCTCAGTGACGGGCTGGACACTAACGTTGCCGAGACCAGTCTCTCCGGTGGGGAGCGTCAACGCCTTGCCGTCGCACGAGCCCTGGTTCGTCGCCCGAACGTGCTCCTGCTGGATGAAGCCACCGCCCAGCTCGACGCGACTACCGAAGCGGCCATCCAGAACCTCATCGCCACCGCTTCACGAGAAGGTGCGGTCGTCACCATCGCACACCGCTTATCCACCGTGCTCGATGCAGACCAGATCATCGTCCTCGAGAACGGTCAGGTGCGAGACGCAGGAACCCACCGCGACCTCCTCACTCGTGACACCCTCTACCAAGAGTTCATCTCCGCACTACACATTCACACAAGCGCCGACCTTCCCCCGGCCGAAACGTTAAAGCAAGCCCGACCCAGTTCTCCGGACACTGATCGTGCGTGAAACATGGATGGCGTGAAAGCACGACAATCACGCTTACCTCATACTAGTCTGGGGAGCACTATATCCCCCACGCCTCTCCACGGAAGCGCACTTGGGGGATTTTTTCTATCCTTCAACGTGGCAGGCTGGAAACGGCTCATTGACGCTACAGACGGAACAGCTCTAATTTCCTGCAGCTCCCCGCCGCGTCGCCAGTAAATCCCAGCTAACCGCCACCTTGAGCGCGCACGGACAAAGGCCGGTCCGTCATCTCGACAGGCAAGCTCCTCATTCCGTTAGATACCCCAGATAAAGTTCTTGACCACCAGTTCTAGAACATCTATTCTGAAACTATGGCAAGACCACGGGAGTTTGATACGGCGGCTCTCCTGCAGCAGGCGGGTGAGTTGTTCATTAGGCGGGGTTTCACTGCGACCTCGATCGACGAGGTCGTGAAAACTACGGGCGTGGTGAGGGGAAGCCTGTATTCGATCTTCGGTTCGAAGCAAGGCATTTTCGTTGCGGCCCTCAAACATGCTGCAGACAAACACAGCGACGACGACGGTCCTGGCCGCGGGGCGTTGCTTGACCTGCTCAACGTCGCTGTCTTTGAGATCGCACCCCACAACCGTGACGTCGCGGAATTGGTTCAGCGCATCATCCACACCAACGGGATTACAGCTCAAGCGCTTGGTCAGCGAGCGCTCGAGCGGGCTTGCCTCACCGAGGCAACCGGCTAGATCTATAGATTTTGAAGAAGGAGAAACGCATGGCTCGCAACAAGGTTGAAATTCAGGACGGGGAGCTCATCGTCACCCCGCGCGGCTTAGACAAGATGTGGTCATTCAAGAGGGAAATCCGTGTGCCGCTGGCACTTGTTCGCGGGGCTACGTTCGACCCGGGTGTGGTGACGGAACCGAAGGGCATCCGTTCACCGGGGCTGAATACGGGGGGTAAGAAGGTGTCGGCGACGTACCGCAAGGACGGGGAACGCCACTATTGGAACGTGACCGGCGCATCGGATGTGCTCGTGATCGAACTGGACCCGACGTTTGAGTACAGCCGCCTCATTCTTTCCGTTGATGATCCGGTTGGTTTGGAACGGCGCATTAACGAGACTGTCCGCGACCGCACACAATGAACGATGGCGGCCGCGGACAAATTTGAGGCAGGTGCGGGCTACTCGTTGAATGGGACGACGTCGAAGCCCAGGAGTTCCACGCTCATGCCGCGCTGCTCATCGTCGCCGTGATCGCGGGCCGGGCGCGCATCAAGCCATGCCTGGAAGTGCTCGCGGGTTTCCCAACGGGTCACAACAAAGTAGCGGTCCTCCCCGATCTGCGGACGCAACAGTTCAAACCCTTGGAAACCTTCAGCGGTGTCCACGGCTTTCTTCCGTGCAGCGAAACGCTGCTCGATCTCGGCTTCGGCCCCTTCGGGGTATGTGAGTGCCGTGATGTTGACGAACGTCATCTGAACCTCCCTAGACGGCGGCGGTGTTACGCGCCGCGACGTGATTCAACCTACTAAACAAGGCTACCGATGTTTCCTGAAGTTTCGCCAAGTGGTGGCCGCGGCTCCGCTCAGGTTCCGGTGTGGGGCGGGCGTGGGCTGTTGGATGGTCATGGACCGCGGTTTAGTACTTCTCGTAGATGTGCGCTAAATGCGGAAACTCAGGGAGTTTGCCTTCATCTCGGATGAAGGTGCAAAAAATAAGGGCTGTATCGTCAATTCTAGTTTCTAGGACACTGTCCCCCTTCTTTGTGGGTCTCCCGTAGAGGTAGCAACCTTCGCCGCGGAGCTGTACCTCATTTCGGTAGAAGTGTATGCCCTTTTCTGGTCCGCGCTTATCTGGCTTGAAGCAAAGAGTTTGGGCGCAACCGTTTGGGATAGCGTCATTGCTGATGATCACGAAAGACTGGTCGTTGTTTGACGCCAGTTCCTGAATTTCTTCTAGCGCCCACCTGATCTGTCCGTAAGACGTAATCGGCGTATCTTCGAAATCGTCAAGGGAAACATATATTTTCCACCCGTCGGGGACTCGCGCGGTGTAGTCGAATTCGGGCACTGGGACCGGCGGAGCAGCCTCCGGCTCGACATGCTCTTGCTCATCTTGTTTTGTGGTGCTGAATATTTTCTTGAAGAGGGAGAACATGGTGACCTTTCTGTCATTGTTCGACCCTTGCCACACTAGCCCAGACCCCTAGCGAGCGCCCCGATTCGATTTCGGGTCCGAGGCACCGGACAAAACGTACTGATTGTGCACAGTTATCACTTAGCATGAGAGCAAATCTCAGCAGCTCACCTTCGTTCGTATAACTAGTGGCATCCGCCTTTCCACGACCGCCAAGGTTCGGCTGTTGAACGCGGGAAGTCTGGTAGCGACGGAGGGTTTAATGAGCGAAACCAATTGGAACCTGGTTCCGCTTACGCCTGAATACATTGAAGATGAGCATGGCGGCTACGTTGCGGAGCTTGAGAACGCGCTTAAGAACGATGAAATCCGCAACATTGCTCTTTCGGGGCCTTACGGTGTCGGTAAAAGCAGTATCCTTCGCGAGCTGGCGCGGAGGCTTAAAGGTCGCGTCGTGGAACTTTCGCTGTCGACGCTTGCAGCCACCAGACCGCCCGAATCAGAAGAGTTAGACGAAGCGGTCCCGATACAGGCCACGACAACTACGAACCGCATTCAGCAGGAGATCGTCAAACAACTGCTTTATCGGATGGACCCTGCCAAGGCCCGAGCGTCCAGGTTTCATCGAATCGAGCGCTTTCGCTGTCCGCGGGCGATCGGCATAGCTACGCTCTTCGGCCTGTTCATCACCATCGCATTCTTGCTGACCGGCTGGACTGAACGGATTGCCACGACTTTCGATGCACTAGCCAGCTTCGGAGCTTGGCCGCATTTAGTTATTTGGGGTGGGGCCACGGCTGCATTGCTTATTTTGCAACGGCTCTTCTACGGGAAGATCCAGATCAAGCAACTCTCCGCGGGAACCGCTAGCGTCACGCTCGATGACAACTCGGTTTCGTACTTCGACCAGTACCTCGATGAGATCGTTTATTTCTTCACCGTAACCGACCATGATGTCGTGATCCTGGAGGACATCGACCGCTTCAACGATTCACACATTTTTGAGACGCTCCGTGAGCTCAATATATTGCTCAATGCATCCCCGCAGGTTAAGAAAACAATCCGTTTCATCTACGCGATCAAGGACAGCATCTTTGACCAAGACCGACTAAGGCAAGAAGGCCGCCAGGTCGAGCCAGGTGCATTCTCCGTTGACGGTTCCGTGCACGCCGAGGTGGCCCTAGCGAACCGCACCAAGTTCTTCGACCTAATTATCCCGGTTGTACCATTTATTGCGCATCACAATGCCCGAGACCTTCTGAAACGATTGTTGGGCGATGACCATGGGGTGGAGATAGACCTGGTGGATCTAGCGGCGAAGTACCTGCCCGATATGCGGCTACTGAAAAACGTTTGCAACGAGTTCATCGTTTTCCGCGATCGCATAATCTCCACTGACAGCGAGCAACTCAATCTTGATGAGACTGAGCTGTTTGCGATGATGCTCTACAAGAACACACACCTTGCAGACTTTGAGAAAATCCGTCTCGGCACAAGCAACTTGGACAAGCTCTACAAACTCAGTCGCGAGTTTACAGCTCAGAACATCCAACGACTCGAGCAAGAAATACATGAGCGTGAACTGCAGATAGATAGTACGGAACTTTTAGATCGCAACTCTGTGGTTCTACAACCATTAGAAATCGATGACCCAGAAGAGTACGATTCGCTTTCACATGATGGACTTTCCGAGTATGAGGAACTAGTAGCCGACACCATAGGAAAACGGGAAGATATCGCATTCCTGCGTGGTGCAGATCTGAGCGGTCTAATAAAGCGTCCAAAGTTTCATATGGACATCAAAGAAAACGCGACGTCTCTGCATAAAGAAACACTCACAAACGATAAAATTGCCAGCAAACCCTTTAGCTACTACGCCAAAGCTATACTCAGCCCCGGTTTAGCTTACGAACTTGTCCGTACTGGATATATCAATCGCAGCTTCACGTTATTCACCTCGAGATTCTACGGAGTCAGTGTGAGCCCCGCGGCGATGAACTTCATCATCCACCACGTCGAACCACGACAAATGGAGCCTTACCTCGTGCTTGCCCCACAGGATGTCGATACCGTAATTCGGGAATGTGGCGAGAACGAATTAGCAGAACCAGGATGCTACAACATTTCCATCCTTGATCATCTCCTTGCAACCGGCGACAATAAAGCCAATATCTTGTTTCAACCATTGGCGCGGCCAGATCAAGATGCAACAGATTTCGTGAGGATCTACCTGCTTCACGGTACGCATCGCCCCGAATTCATTCGACAACTCACGCCGATGATGCCAGCGGTGCTTTCACAGCTCGCGAGGCTACCCCTAGACGAATACTCCCGGCAAGAACTAATGGATATCGCTCTGGCAAGTCTTTCACTTCCAGAGGATGACGTTTTACCGTCATCACAAGTCCTCTTCGATAATGGCCTCGCTGAGCATCTCTGGGAACACTACGCTGAGTATTCCGTCCTCACGAAAGACGGGACGCCCGAACAGGCGAAACGAATCGCCATGCTCTTTGCCGATAATGATATCCAGGTGCCTAAACTGCGCCCCCTCTCAAAAAACGCACGCACGGCATTCATCTCGCGAAGCCTCTATGACATCACGTCTGAGAATCTAGCCATCGCTATTGACAATGAAGAAACCGTGGCACTTGACGCCATTCAAGGTAAAAACGAGGCGGTATATGACTACATGCTCAAGAACCTGTGTGAGTACTTGAAAGCTGTTGATGGTTTCTCGTCAACGATCGACAAGAATGAACAGTTCATCCGGATACTTGAGGACCTACTCAAGAAGGACGAAAGCCAAACCGCGGAAGAGCCGATTCCTATAAACGAAGTGATTGAACATGCTGCGCGAGAATGTCAGGTCCAGGACCTTGCGGACATCTCCGACAAAGCATGGCAGGCGTTGGCTTTGCATAGGCATTTCCCCGCTACGTGCAACAATCTGAGCCAGTACCTTGATGCGTTCGGCATCGAAGAAAACCTTGCTTCACTACTCTCTCACACGGTCGAGGTCACTGAAGTTGACTCAGTCGACGCACAGGAGAAGACCGATTTAGCGATTGAGATTCTTGCAGCAAAAGAGCATTTGCCAAGCGCTTCTATTCGCGCCGACCTTGTAGCGAGCTTGCAACTAGGCCACCCTCTCAATACTGAAAAGATTGATGCTGAACCAGGCGACTTATTTGCGTTACTCCTCCAGCACAACATCATCTCCGACAACGGCACATCATACGAGCACCTCTTGACTGCCGACTGGCCAACCCGTAAAGCGTTTATCCTCAGGTCAAAGAAATTCACAAGCTACATGACACCCGAGCTGCTAAAGCCTGATCTTGGAGAAATTCTGTCTGACGATGACCTCAACGATGAAATCAAGCAGACAATCGTTGAAAATTCTGAAGAGTATGTGGAAATTGCCGATCACGACGAAATAAATAAACTCGCACGTCTTACTTTGGCATATGAAGAGATTGCTCCATTCGAGGTCATCGCAAAGATGGCGCAAAGGGGTGTTCTTGCTGAGCATGTAATCAGACTCCTCAACCCCCATCTTGACACCCTCGATATTGAAGAGCTCCACTCTGTTTTGCATGATCTAGGGGGCTACTACCGGAAACTGACTATAAGGGATGGCTCCCGTCCACGTATCCCTAACACAGAAGAAAACCGTACCCTCCTTAAGTTTCTAGAACAGCACGGGAACATAAGTTCCTATGACAGCGAAGCCTCATCCATCAAGGTTTATATGAGGCGCAAGTAGCCTGTACACCTGCAGGCGGAGGTGCCCTTCTTCGTTACATGAAGCGAGAAGTCAGCCGCTGCCGTTTAGGGATGTCCGAAATGAGGTCTAGTAGCTCCTTAGGCGGACCCGGCGAGGACTATATTGCCCAGGAAACCCGGCAGCGCCCGTTCCCTCCACCCCTACTGTCTCGTTCGCCACCTAAGCTTTTGGCATTCCAGCATATTTCAGGGCACATCTGTACGGGCTTTCGGAACTTTCGCGCTGGCCTATTCCCATCGGCAAGACCCTCCATTACCTTCAAAGAAAGGACCGCCGAAAAGAAAACGGATCAGGAAGGAAACCATATGTCGTGGAGAGAAGGCTGGACCAGTGGGAATCTCAAACAAGATGGGATGGGCCCGGGTTTCACACGATTCACTACGGATGAGTTCAAACGGCTTAGGATACAACACAACGTCATGGTGTTAGTTGGTAACGGCTTCGATATTCAAGCACTCCATGACTATTCGCAGCCCGTGGATTCCCGTTATGCATCTTTTTACTACTACCTAAAGATGCGCAGTTTCAATCCTGAGAATAGGATTTTCCGTCACATGGAGGAGGCGCTAGAACAAAACCATCCCAACTGGAGTGACGTCGAAGCAGCTGTATCCTTCACCTTGAAGAAGGACAAATCTCAGGCAGAGAAACTCTTATCCGACTTACAGGAGATCCAGGCAGCCTTCGCCCAGTTCTTGCAAATGGTTGCTCCGAGCCGTCTCTTAGACAAGATGGGGGCCGATGCCCGCGAATTTGGATGGAGCCTCAAGAGTTTATCAGAGTTTCTCCGTGATTTCAGGAATAAAAATAGCTTCAGATTATTGAGCTTCCCGCGCAAGATCGACCACTACAATGCCTTCAATTTCCTGTTCGTCAACTTCAACTACACCACAATTCTGGATAACTATATCTACCTTGATCAGAAACAGTTTGACCCACTTATGCATCAGACTGTTGACACAAACTTCAGATTTAAAACTGACCCACGCGGCTTCTTAGACAGTAGCTGTTTCAAGAACCCTGAGAACGATCGCGACAACGGCTACTCTGGCTACGTCACCAGCCAAGTACTCCATCCACACGGAATTTTGAGCACTCCAAGGTCATTACTGTTTGGCACCGATGCAGAGGACGATTACAAGGAGAAACGCACCTCAACTGACCACTTCAAGAAGCCATACTGGTCGCAGGCACACACCCTATATCGAAACCACTTTGACCAAGCCGACCTATTTATTATCTTCGGTTGCTCACTCGGGGAAACAGACGGTTGGTGGTGGCGCAACATACTACGTGCACTCAGGACAACGAGATGCCAAACGCCTTTAGGCAATACCTCAGCAGTTTCTAGCTGGACGGGGAGTATAGATTACGAGTTCCCTGAGCTGATCATCTACCGCCGGCAAGATGGCGACAGACACACAGTGGAGTCAGTAAAGAACAAATTCATCGAGGCAGCAGACGGTCTTTCAATGTGCTTCGAGGATCGCCAGAGAGTTCTCAGTCGCATCCACGTCATCCTCTACGATGACCAGACCCCCCGTACATTCCTAAACACACGCCGTACACGCTAGCATTCCAGCCCTAGCGCAGCTGAGAGATGTGATGCGAGGAGCACCTGGCCACCACGCTATGTGACGAAATTGCGGCTTGCTACTACTTACGGGAAACCTAGCCAATGCAGATATGGTCATTTCTTGCATCCCCGAGGCAGTCACGGAAGACGTGGGCCCCATAGCTACTCTCATCCGCGAGAAACATGGCGATGTCTTGCCCTCTATACATCCTTTTGCTGTTAGCGGCTAACGGAGCCAATTTAGCTAACCCGACTAGCTACCGTATTCTTCGCTTCCCCCTCCACTATGGCGTTTTGGCAGGGCAGGCTCTGTACTCAAAAGAACCGTCACACAGGATAGACTGAACGTGTTCAGTGAACACGTTCAGGAGGTTTCCGTGGCCCCTACTCGGACAGAAACGAGGCACGCAACCCGTCGCGCCGTGTTGGAAGCTGCAAGTCGCCTATTCGGCGAGCGCGGGTTCGCTTCCACGACGATTCGCGACATCGCGCAAGAAGCGGGCGTGAGCGTCGGCACCGTCATGGCCGCCGGGGACAAAGAAGCCCTCCTCATCGAACTCTTCGATGGCCTCATCGATCAACGCCAACAGCGCATCGACATCCCCGTCTTAGATCCCAACAAACCGTGCGGAGAGAGTGCGGTGGCCATCGTGGAGCCGTTCGTCACTCTCTTCGAGGAACGCCGCGACCTCGCCCGCACCTATGCATCGATCCTGGTGAGCGGGCGCCACACCTCCGTCGTCTTCACCGACCTCGCACGCCGACTCATCACAGTGTTCGAACAACTCATCACCGCCCACGGGTGCACAAACCCGGCAGACACACGCGGGTGGGCCGAAGCCCTTCATTCTACCTACATCGGCAACCTATTCATCTGGGCTTCCACCACCGAGCAGTCCGGCGCCGACCTCCTCACCCAGCTACGCAAAGTCTTCACCGCAATCTGCCCACCAACAGGAAGCAACTCATGATTTTGATTCCCTCATCATGGTTACCACCAGCACTCTTAGCAGCAGTCCTCCTCATCGACGTTGCGTTATCAATCCGGCCAGTCCAGTTCATCCGCTACTGCCTCCACGGCGTCCGCTTTCCCGAAGAATGGTGGTGGTCCCTACTCGTCATCAAGGCGCTTGCAACAGCCGGGCTCATCGCAGGGATCTGGATGCCAGGACTAGCTTTCGCCGCAAACAGCGGCGTGATCGTCTACTTCCTCTGCGCAGCCATAGCCCACATCCGCGCGAAAGCAACAGGTTCAGCCTTCTGGATCAACTGCCTTGGAATGCTCGCCCTATCCTGCGCCACACTAGCGTTGAGCCTCATCTAGCTGCAGCACCTACCGCACTGCAAAGGCCCCGGGATCGTTTCGCTCCCGGGGCCTTCCGCCTACCTAGTTCACGGTGACCAAGCTGGGGTGCTGAACTGGACGTCTACGCAGCCCCGCCTACACAACCGAACCTACACAGGCTCAGCCACCGCCGAGACACCAGCCATGTGCCTCACTCAGTGAAGAACTCGTTCGGGCCTACCGGCTTGCCGTTCTCGTCGTAGACGTAGAAGCCCTTGCCGTCCGCGATACCGCTGAACCCGGCATCGATCGCTTCCTTGAGTTTTTTACCGAAACGCTGGCGGGTCTCATCCTCGGACGTGTTTGCGATATTCGACGCCACGTGGAAACCAACCACGTCGTACACCTCGAACGGACCGCGGGCGAAGCCCGTCCCGAGCTTCCACGCGTTATCGATATCCTCAGGGGTACCCACGCCGTTCATGTACAGATCGCTACCGGCGTTGAGCCATGGGATCAGCAACGAGTTCAAGAAGTAGCCAGGGGTTTCCTTCTTCACATGAGCGGGAACCATGCCGGTCTCCTTGGCATACGTCAGCGCCTTCTCGACGAAGGCCTGCTCCGTCTTCGGGGTCTCCATGACCTCCGCGAGGTTCTGCTTCCAGATCCGGTTCGCATAATGGATCGCGACGAAACGCTCCGGAGCGCCCGTCGAGTCAGCAAACAGCGACGGCAACAACGACGACGTGTTGGTCGCCAACAGGGTCCGTTCATCAGCCAACTTGCCGACCTTAGCCCAGGTTTCGCGCTTGAGCTCAAGGTTCTCCGGGACAGCCTCGATGATGATGTCGACGTCGGAAACCGCCTCTTCAAGATCCGTTGTTGTCTTGATGCGCGCTACAGCTTCCTCGAACTTCTCATCCGTGAAGTCGGCCAGGTCCTCGCTATACCCCTTGCGCATCCACGCCCAACGGGCTGGCAGCTTGTCGATTGACTCCTGGAACGGATCGTAAATAATGACGTCTTTACCGTGGTAAGCGGCCTGCATCGCAATCTGCGACCCCAGCACGCCTCCACCCAGAACTGTGACAGTTGTGAACTCAGCTGCGTTGTTAGTTTCAGACATCATCCGCTCCTTTGCGAGGGCTAACTTTACACTTGTAATTTTACTCCTCCGTAGGTGCGTAGATTGCGTTTTCAACCCACAGCGAACCCAGCCGCAGGTCTCATGCCGCTAAGGAATAAACCCGGTCCCGGAACCGGTTAAAACACATGAGCTTGCCTCATACGCAAGCACCTACCTAAGGCCCCAACCGAAGGAGCGTCATGAGCACCACCGTTGACTTCTACTACGACCCCTGCTGCCCCTTCTGCTGGGTCACCAGCCGCTGGCTCGTCCGCGTCCAAGAAGACCGCGACATCACCGTCACCTGGCGCCCCTTCTCACTCGCCATCAAAAACGACGAACTCGGCAACGGCACCGCTGACCACAACGGCCGCGGGCACATCGCCGGCCACCGCGTACTGCGCGTCATCGCTGCCGCCGAAAAGAACGGGGCCGACGCCGGCGAGCTCTACACCGCATTCGGCCGCGCCTACCACACCCAAAACAGCAACATGGATGACACCCTCATCGCCACCGTCCTCAAAGACCACGGCCTTGACGCATCCTTCGCCGACGCCGCAGACGATGACTCCTGGGACGCTCACCTCGAAGCCGAACAGCAAGCAGCGCTGGATGCGGTCGGCAACGACGTCGGCGTGCCAATCGTTCTCTTCACGAAGGACGGCGCGGAACCACAGGGCTACTTCGGGCCGGTCATCAACGCACTGCCAAGCCGCGAAGAAGGCCTCGACCTGTGGGACGGCCTCGAAAAGCTCGCCCCAGTCCCTTCCTTCTACGAGCTCAAGCGAACCCGGCCAAAGGGTGGGCCAGACACAACCGGTACCGACGCCATCTAGCCGCGGCTAGGCAGCACACTCTGGGCAGGCCCGGTGACCTTCCCTTAGCGGAAGGTCGCCGCGGCCCGCTCGAAGTCTGGATACTCGAACACAGGCCCCACCACCTCAACCGCGTTCGTTTCCGCCTTCACACCATGCAACAGAAGCCCCGGCTCAAGCCCCGCCAACCCGCCAGCGGCACGCATCACACCAGCCGGAACCGGCAACCGAACACCCTCACCAGACTCGGAACTAAGTAGCCGTAGCGCTTCCGAAAGCCTGATCGGCTCCGGAGCCGCCGCCACCACAACCCGGTCATTCAACGCTTGGAGAGCACCAGCATCGGCCGTCTGCTCTTCCTGCATGAGCAACGCGTGCACAATAATCCGCGCCCAGTCCTCCACGTGGATCCAGGACAGCCACGGGTCCACGCTCGGCCGCACACGCGATGCCGCAACAGCCTTCAACCCTGCAAGCCCCGGCATCCCGGAACCCAGAACGGGCGCGATTCGCACCACCACGGCATTTTCAGGTGCATCGTTCTCCCACTCACGCAACAACGCGGCCATCCCCGGTACCGCTTCCGGCGCCCAGTCCGGCGCGGTCTGCGCGGTATATGCCGGGGCATCCACATCGGTAGTCAAGGCAAGGGCCGATGCGTGAACCCACCCCGTCACGCGCCTCGCCTTCTGCGCCGCCTGAGCCAGTGCACGCGCCGCCGTCAGCCGAGCCACGCGAAGCTCCGCCATCTTCGCGGCCGTCGCTTTCTTGAACATGCGCGGCCCCACCATATTCACAATCGAAACCCCGGCAGGGTCAGCGAAAACCTCCGCCCACTCCCCAACGCTCACGCCATCCCACTGGCGCCGCGGAACCAAACCCCCGGTGCGCCGCGAACGGCTCAAAACCACCACGCGGCGGCCCCGCGCCATCAACGTGTGGGCAAGCCTGCCGCCCAAGAACCCCGTGCCGCCTGCGATCACAACCAGCGGCAACTCACATGCGGCATCGTGATCGGCAGGCTCCGCAAGCATCTCGAAAAGGCGCGCACCAACCTTGGATAGATCGCTATCCAGCAGGCCGCCGAAAGCCGCCCCACCAGCAGCTGACCCGAGAGGCCCCTCAGCCTCGATCCGTCGCTCGACCAGGGTCCCGCGACCATCCGCGGAATCAATAAGCGACCACGTGACCCGCGTGAACCCGCCAGGTTGATCCTGCTGCCACGCGAAACGCAGACCCTCATGCATCTCAACAACCCGCGCAGGGGGTGCCGTCAACGCGTGCACCGTGCCCCGCGCCACCGCGCGAGGAACCACCATGATCCGCTGCCCCACCGTCAGGTCACCGGTCTCACCCGCGGCCACATCGTCCAGAACCGTGCCATCCACAGCCACCGGCGCGCAGCGCTGGATCGCATCGTCCACCACGGGCCACACATCCGGGGTCATCAAGGCACCCCATACGGCCTCACGAGGGACGGCAACACGAACCTGCTGTACACGCTGAAAGGTCATGAAACCAGCCTACCCACCAACAACCTAAGTTACTGTCACAGCCACAAGAACCAACGCGACATCCGATGCCACATCTTGTAGTGTTATATAGGATCGATCAGGGATAATTCCCCATAACTTCAGCAAGGAGGTGACCCAACCGTGACGCCCATTCGCGAACGCGGCCAGCTGGAACGCGAAGTCCTAGACATTCTGCGGGAGAACAGCTCCCCCATGAGCGCCCGCCAGCTGCAAGACGCCTTCGAGGAACCCACGCCGGCATACACGACGCTGATGACGGTGCTCGCCCGCTTAGAGAAGAAAGGCGAAGTCACCCGCGGCGGTCCCTCTCCACGCAAGACAACCTTCCAAGCTGTCCGCAGCGATGAAGACGCCGCGAGCCACGGAATGCTCGCAGCCCTCGGCCAAGCCAATGACCGCAAAGCGGCCCTGCTCGCCTTCGCCGGTAACCTCGATGCCGCAGACGTCGCCCTGCTTAACGAAGCGTTCAGTTCCAAGAAATAACGCCGCTTCCTGACATACTGCGACTATGCTCTGGTGGGTTCTCACGTGCTTCGGCACCGCAACAGCGCTCGCTTATCTAGCGCCCATCGTGCTCACCAAGGGCCACTGGCATGTTCGCCGCCCGAGGCTCGCTCTCACCCTGTGGTTCGGCGCGTTCTTCACCGGTCTTGGGTTGACTCTGCTCGGCCTCATCTTGAGCGCGAGCACCGCGGTCTCCACCCCTAAAGCGGAAACCGGGCTGGAATCACTCACGCTGTCGATGCTGGCCTGGGTCGGCCTGCTCGCGCTCGGCGCGGTCACCGCGCTGATCTATACCGCGACCGAACCACTCGTGGAAATCCAGAGATCCACAGTCTCGCATCTAGAATCAGCGAGCTATCAACGCATCCAGCACCGCGACTACGAACTCATCCTCTTCCACGCCGCCGAACTGCTCGCATGCGCAGTGCCCCTCAAGCACGCGACCGTTTTCATCTCCTCCGGCCTGCGCGAAGCCCTCACAGACGCGGAACTCGACGCGGTCATAGCGCACGAACACGCCCACCTCACCCAACGCCACGGGCTCGCGCTACGCATCGCCCACGTGAACTCGATTGCCCTCGGAGCGTTACGGGCCGGCCGCGAGCTGCGCCGCGCCTCACTCCTGCTGGTTGAGCTAGCCGCCGACGACGCCTCAGCCAAAGCCACGAGCCCCACCGCACTCGCAGGAGCTTTAACCACGATGGGCATGCAACTTGGTGACGCCGGCATGCTCGCACGCGCGCAACGGCTCACAGCTAGAGCCCAAGCCAAAACAGCGGCGGCCTAGCCGCGCTGGAGGCCTGGCCTCGCTGTGCGCTCCAGCGGCGCCCTGAGGACAGTTACGCGAAGAGGGTTTCGCCGATGAACCCGCCGTCTTTGCATCCTGGCGGGATCGCGAACACGGCCGAGCCGATGTGGGTGATCCACTCGTTGAGCAGATCAAGCTCATCAAGCCGCTTCTGTAGCGGCGCATACTGGGTCACAGGGTTGTGCTGGAACGCCGTGAAAATCAACCCGGAATCTGAAACATCCGTCCCGGTGGGGTGCACGTCGTAGTTATAGACGCGGCGGAAGATCCGCTCGTGCGGGTTATCCGAGCGTGCCCGGCGGATGTGCGCGAAGTCCGCGATCACCGGGAACCCTGCCGCGTTATTGGCCTCAAAGTCCGGTTCGTCGTGCTCCTTCTGGCCCGTCAACGGTGCACCGGAAGCCATGCGGCGGCCCACGGAGGCTTCGCGACCATCGCGGTCCAGGCGGTCCCACTTATCCAGCATCATCTCGATGCGGCGGATCACCAGGCTCGTCCCACCGTCAAGCCAGGCAGGATTCTCCTTAGGCCCTTCCCACACGACGGAAGCGAAGTCATCCGTCTCCGGCCCCATATTCACGGTGCCGTCCAGCTGCCCGAAAAGGTTGCGCTGCGTGTGGGTGTCTTTCTGCGAACCATAGGCGCGCCGGAAACCCTGCTGAACCCACGCGACATCCATAAAGTGACGCGAGTCCTTGAGCAACATGCGGGTCGTGTGAGCGACCGTCACCGGATCATCCGCTGCCACCTGAATCAGGAAGTCCCCGCCAGTCCACTCCGGTTTCAGGGTGTCACGTTTGTATTTCGGCAGCGGCTTGAGCCAGTCCGGCATGACCTTCGGGTCAGGGTTGATCCGCTTGACCATCTCAGAGCCGAAACCGAACGTCACGGTGAGCCGCGAGGGATAGAGCGCGAGCTCCGGCTCCGTATCCGCCAACGCACCGTCACCCTGCGTGAGGCGGGACGCATCGTCGGTAAGAATATTCAGCATCCGGTGGAGACCTTCGCGGTCCGCTGTCTTCTTCAGCGTCAACCCCACCAGAGTCTGATGCGCCTGCGGGTACATCTCGATGCCGGCTTGGTGTTTGCCATAGAACGGTAGCTTCTTGACGCCTTGGATGACGTCAGCATCCGCGAGAGCTTCTTGCCTCGCCTGATCTTCTCGATTGCTTGCGAACGCATCGACGCCGACAACGGCCGCAGCTCCCGCTACGGTCGCGGCACCCCCGAAGAGCAATGAGCGGCGTGATAAGCCACCCCGACCTTTCTGGTCGTCTTCTTCCGCGTGGGTCATACGTGCCTCATCCTTTCTGTCGACGCCGATGCGTAAGCAGGAAGGAACTTACTTGTCCTTCTTGTCTTCCTTGTCGCCGTGATCATGGTCGCCGTGGCCGTGGTCGCCGTCGCTACCGTGGCCGCTGTGATCGCCGTGCTCGTCCTTGTCCTTCTTATCGGACTTATCACCGTGTCCACCGTGATCGCCGTGGCCGGCGTGGTCGTCATCGTAGTTTTCGTTGGCGCCGGTGAATTCCTTGGCTGGGGCCTCAATGTCGAAGCTTTCGCCGTCGGTGGTCTTGAGTGTGATCTTGATCGTGTCACCCGGCTTGATCTCCTTGGACAAGCCCATGAACATCAGGTGGTCAGCGCCCGGCTCGAGAGTGATGCTCTTATGCGCAGGAACAACGAAGCCGCCTTCCTTCTCCTGCATCTTCTTGCTGCCATCCGGGGTGTCGATGACCTCGTGCAGCTCTACCTTCTTCGCGTACTCGCTGGTTGCGGACTCGATAGTGACGTCTTTATCAGTCTTGTTCTCGATGACGCCGAATGCGGCGGTCATGCCTTCAGAGGCCGCCTTTACCCAGGCGTCCTTGGCCACGAGCGCTTCCTGCGAGGCCTCCTGCTTGGTCTCTTCCTTCTTCGTCTCACCCGAGCATGCGGACAAACCGAGAAGGGCGGCTGCACTCAGTGCGATTGCGGCGGAAATACGACGGTTCATGATGGTCCTTTACGAAGGTTGTGCCTCAGTTAGTTTTTTGGCCTCGGCTGGCGAAATACCAGACGGCCAGACCCGCTATCACAACGCCTGCGCCGGCGGCCGCGATAACCCAGACAGGGACACCAGATTCCTTCCCGGAATCAGCGCTAGCTGAGGCTTCGGCAGCACCGTCATAGATACTGCCGCTATCGACGTCCTTACCGTCAAGGGCAGGAACCTTGGGCGCGTCAGTGACATCACCTACAGAAAACGGGATAGTCCCCGAGATGGGGTGTCCATCCTCAGAAACCACACGCCACCGGATTTCGTAGTATCCATCCGGCAGTTTCCCGTCCAAGGGCTGGGTGACTTTGAAGTCCTTGATCTTCGCGTCAAGGCCCTCAGCGTGGTTCTTCTGTTCGGCATCCACCACCATGATCATGGTTCCCAAATCCATGGGGCGCCCCGAGAACTCAAGCGTGATGTCCTGCGGAGCCTGATCAAGTGCCTCTTGGCTGGCAGGGGTGGAGTCAACCAAACGGTCATGAGCGTGCGCGGCTGGCGCACCAAAGATCGAGGCGACGAGCAACAACAGCGTGAACGCCACCGCACCTAATGCGACGGCAAGGCGCTGTGCACCAACAGCAGAGGCCCATGCAGCGACAGCAGAGCCCGGTGTAGCGACGGGCGCCGATGCAGCGGTAGACCTCGCTAGTGTGCGCGTCATGCTTCCGATCTCCCCATGAGTTATACGTGTTTGAACACTGTGATATCGAGTACGCACCTAACTCTACAAGATGTAGTCGCTAATTCCTATTGGCTGTCGCATCAGCGCAGTCACCAAACCCGCGTAGCCACCAGTTCCACGCAGATCATTGAGGCGCACACCTACAGGCTTAATTATGGAGCATGCCTCGAACGGAAACCTGTTTCACGCTTGTAATATAGAGTTGATTATTTGGCAAGCCCTCGTTCACCTAGGGCCACAAGGCCGTTACCTACCCCATCATGTGCGCGCCCTCATTGTGAGTGAGCCCTCGTTCTACGTTTATGCAGGAGTCCTGTGGAAAAGCAGCTGAAGAAGTTAGCCCGTAAAATTTTCCGGTCCAAAGCCTGGAAAGCGTCCAGCCAGTGGCTGCGAGGCACCCGCGACTACAACTTGACCGCGAAAGAGTACGCAGACTCCGCAGCACCGGACGCACAGATCCTCGCATACTTCGGAGACACCCGCGCCAAGCTCTATCAGCTGCGCCAGTGGATCCCCGTGCTTGAAGAGCTCAACGAAACCGTACCGACCGCGATCTTCCTGCGCCGCCCATCGGCCATTAAAGCGGTAGAAGAAATGACGAGCCTACCGGTCGTCTACCGCGGCAGCTTCGACCGCATGATCAGCTACTACGAAGAACACAAGCCAAAGCTGTTCCTCTACGTCAACAACGGCCGCTCCAACTTCCAAACCCTCAGCTACGCGCCAGCCGTGCACGTGCACATCAACCACGGCGAATCCGACAAGCTCTCGATGGTCTCCAACCAGGCGAAAGCCTACGACGCCGTCTTCACCGCCGGCCCGGCCGCGCTACGCCGCCACCGCCGCGCACTCATCGACTTCGACGAATCCAAGCTCATCTCCGTCGGCCGCCCACAGCTGGACCTCGACTACGAGAACGAACTGCCAGAAACCACCCTGCGCACCATCATGTACGCACCAACCTGGCAGGGTGAAAACGACAACAACAACTACACCTCGATCGACTGCTACGGCCCACAAATCATCGAAGCCGCCCTCGCAACCGAAGGCACCCGCGTGATCTACAAGCCACACCCACGCGTGGCAGGGGCACGCCAGGCCGACATGAAGGCAGGCCACCGCCGGATCATGGAACTCATCGAAGCGGCAAACGAGGAAGGCGGCGAGCACCTCGTGTTACGCACCGGCAATATCCTCGCGATGTTCGCTGACGTTGACCTCATGATCACCGACATCTCCAGCGTGGGCCTGGACTTCCTCTACCTCAAGGCTGACAGCCCGATGCTGTTGACCGACCGCCGCACCAACCGTAAACAGCTCACCGACGAATCCCCGGTCGCCTCCGCTGTACCAGTGATCGACGCAGACACCGTGGATACTCTGCCTGAGATGATCGCCGATGCGCTGGCCAACGGTGGCGATAAGGACGCCCGCGCTGAAGCCCGGGCACTGTACTTCGGTGACTACGGCGTCGGCGAATCCCGCGTCGCTTTCATCGACACCGTGCAGCGGCTCATCGCTGAACGCACGGAGAAACTCAAGCACCTCGTCCTCCCCGCAGCCACCGCAGCCGAAGCCGGAGACGACCCAGAGGAAGACAACCTCGAAGGCGAGAACACGGCCGCTGAAAACCCGGCCGAAGAACACTAGAACACAGCAAGTCCAGCCCCAACCGGACGAGGACTACAACACAGCAACGCCCCGGGGCTATTGACTGCACCCCGGGGCGTTGCTGTATCGCTGTAGCTCTGCGGCTCTGTGACTTTGTAGCTTTGCGGCTAGTACGTGATGAAGTGGGAGCGGCTCAGGAATACACCGCGCCCGGTTTTGCTGTTCCAGCAGGTGAGGCCGTGCTCTTCAGAGACGCACACGAAATCACCGTGGACAACGGATTCGCCGTATCCGAGCTTCTGACCCTTGAACCCGTCTTCACAGCCGTTCTTCTCGAAGCAGAACTTACCTTCGTGGGAGCCGCCGTAGCTCGCCAAAGACTTGTTGGCGCCCAAGAACACGTACGGAGTGGTGCCTTGCTTAGGTTTCGGGTTCGCGGCTACCGGCGCCCGGTCCTTCCACGACTTCACGGAGCACGCGATCGAGTCGCCAGCATCCCCGCTGTCATCGTCACTGTTTTCACGCAGGCGAATGTCACAACCGATATTGCCGGTCGGGGTCATGACCGAGGCGATCGTCATGCCGTCTTTCTCGACCGTAGCCTGCGGCTGCTGGGCATCATCCGGAGCCGGACCACGGGCACCCGCGTACACCTGCGGCGGCAACGGAGTCTGGTCCTTCTCCTCAGGCTCTTCCTCATCCTCATCCTTCGCGGGCTCGTCGCTTGGCTCCTCGGATGGGCTCGCGTCCGTGGCTTCAGCGACCGTATTCGGCGCCGAGTCCTTGTCTTTATTGCCTCCAAAGAGAGTTGTCGCCGCGAAAACCACGGCAACGATCGCCAAAACCGCCACAATCACGATGGGCAACACGGCCCCGGAACGGCGGCGCGGCTCTCGATCTTCCTCAACATATTGGTCTTCCTCAACATATTCGTCGGAGTGATCATCGTAGGAATCCTCCGGCGGATAAAAGCCCGCGTACCGAGTGGGTTGCTGTGGGGCGGGCTGCTGGGCTGGCTGTTGGGCTGGTTGCTGCGGGTTTGAAAATTGTTGCGGGGCCGCTGCCGCTTGGGCGTTGAACTGCTGGGTTGCTTGCGCATCCCCGGACTGCTGGGCGCCGTATTGCCCAGCGCCATACTGCTGGGCGTTGAACTGTTGCGTAGCTTGATCGTCATGCTGCTGAGCATTGAACTGCTGCGTTGCTTGATCATCAAACTGTTGCGCAGCACCGTATTGCTGAGCCCCATACGGTTGCGGGCTGTGTGGTTGCGTGTTGTGCGGCTGGGCTGGCGGGTTGGGAGGCATGTCCCCCACCGCCGCATCCTCTGGGGTGACTGGCGGCAGGATCGGGGAAAACACAGGCCCTTCGGCTGGGCGAGGAGGTTCGCTGACGGCCTGCATGTGCTGCGTAGCCTCAGCGTCAGGGGCGTCCGCCCCAGGGATTTCGGCGAGGATCTGGGCCACCAAACCGGCAGGGCAGTTCGGGTGCATGAAGACCTGGCTCCTCAGCTGAGGATATTGCTCAGCGATACGAACCAGTTCATCAGCAGAAAGTTGCGGATCTTGCAAACGCGAACGCGCCTCGTCCATCTCCCCATCCTCGAACACGACGTCAAAAACTCCTCAGCTGTGCTATTCACACAGCTAAAGAACAGTGCAAACATTGATTGTAGACTGTTTCGCCCCGCCCTGAGGAGAGCACTATGAACAGCCAGAACCCTCAACAGTCGGTGCCACCATCCTCCACCCCACCCTCTCGCGAGCAGAAACGCTCAGCCCGGGTGATAGCGATTGTGAGCGCCGTGGTCGCTGTTCTCGTATTGATTGCGGGGATCATATGGATCGTGGTTCGCGGCGGATCCGACGACAACGCGAAACAGCCTTCACCTGAAAACCCAGCCGCCACAGCAACCACTGGCGCAGAAAATGGCGGGGCGGCTCCCTCGGATACTCAGGCCTCGGCTACGGACGCCACCTCAGAAGAACCCAGCGAGAACGGCGCTAGCGACGACAGCAACGAGCCCGGCGGCGGCGAGCAGGGCGGCGAATCGGACAGGAAGCCAGACACGGGCGTGGACGTTCAGGCCGGGAAACTACCGAAAGCTGGGGCACCCGCCCCACGCTCCGCTATCGAAGCGGAACGCACCCGTAAGGTACGCGGCAGCCTCGTTGCTTCGATCCAGGTACCGAGCGGCAACATCGTATGCAACATCTATAAACCTGAATCAGACCAAGACCGCATGGGCAATCAGCTGATGTGCACCGTCGACTCCTGGAAAACCAACCCGCCTAAGAACTTCAGCGAAGAAGCCCCGCACCATACCCCGGATGACGATGCGATGGTCGCGATCACCGAAGCCGACCGGAAACCGTTCTACGGAAGCGGCCGTGTAGAAGATAAGTGCTACAAGAAAGACGTGTGCGAGAAAGGTTTCGAAGGCCAGGTGCTCGAGTACGGGACCGCCGTGAAACACGGTGACTACGTATGCCAGTCTGAAAAGGCCGGCCTCACGTGCTGGAACACCAAGACCGGCCGCACAGTATTCATGAGTAAAGAAGACCTGCGAGTCTTCTAGATTTATGAGCACAGAAGACCTCCGCGTTTTCTAACAACGAAGGTCTTCTGCGCTAGCTAAGCCCAGCGGTCTAGCTTCGGGGCTCAGTTCTTAGCCGAGTCTCAGCGCTTAGTCGGCGAATTCGTCAGCGAGTTTATCCATCGCCGCGGCTTCACGGGTGTATTCGTACTGCCGCTGAATATAGGACTCGAGCTCGTCGCGTTCGATGCGCCAAATGCCGCGGCCACCAACCTTAATGGCTGGTAGAGCGCCTGTTCGCACCAGCGAGCGGGCCTGCTGCATGCTGACGTTCAACTCATCAGCTACGTCCTCTAGACGTAGGAAACGAGGCTGTTTTTTCTCCATACGGTTCTCCCCCAAACGGTTCTCCACAAGCTCACAACTATCCCGATGGACAGGTCATCGAACAGATGTGGATGCACCCCACCAGGTCTTTCTTATGGAATTAGATACAGAATATCACCGCCAGGCGCCAGCAAGAAAGAGCTAACAGCATAAAAGAGAGGCAAAGCGGGCACACAGCCAGGCGCGGCGCTTCAAGGTGAATGTGACCGCCACATTAAGGCATGATGTGTGTGATAGGTCACAGCTTTACTACGGCCACTCCACGGACCACATTTCGAACAGTCACGGTCTAAACAGGCACAGCCTAACCAGACACAACCCAAGCAGATACAACCCAACTATGAGTACGGAGTCCACATGCGCATCGGTGTCCCCACTGAAGTCCTCAACAACGAGTCCCGCGTAGCGATCACTCCTGCCGGGGTATCCGAACTCGCGGCTCAAGGCCACGAGGTCCTGGTCCAGTCCGGCGCTGGCATCAACGCAGGCCATAGCGATGACGACTATGCGGCCGTGGGCGCGCAGATCGTCGCGGACGCCGAACAGGCGTGGGCCGCCGAACTCGTCCTCAAAGTCAAGGAACCACAGCCGAGCGAATACAGCCTGCTACGTAAAGACCAGGTGCTGTTCACCTACCTGCATCTTGCCGCATCGCGCGAATGCACTGACGCTCTGTTAGAAGCCGGCACCACATCGATCGCATACGAGACCGTGACCCAGGGCCGCACGCTGCCGTTGCTCTCCCCGATGTCCGAGGTGGCGGGCAGGCTTTCTGCGCAGATCGGGGCCACACTCCTGCAACAGCCAGCTGGCGGCTCAGGCATTTTGATGGGCGGCGTTCCAGGGACGCGGCCAGCGAAAGTTGTGGTGATCGGCGCCGGAAACGCTGGGGAACAAGCCGCACGCACAGCCCAAGGCATGGGTGCAGAGGTCACGATCGTGGACATTTCCGCATCCCGCCTCCACGAGATCGACAACCTCGCCCGCGGCCACATCAAAACCATGGCCTCAACCAAGCTCGCGATCGCCGAACTCGTGAAAGAGGCTGACCTCGTGATCGGTTCCGTGCTCATCCCGGGTGCGGCTGCGCCGAAGCTCGTGACCCTCGACATGGTCAAGACGATGCGTCCAGGATCGGTGCTCGTGGACATCGCGATCGACCAGGGCGGGTGCTTCGAAGGCTCCAAACCAACCACGCACGACAACCCGACCTACCGCGTGCACGACGCTCTCTACTACTGCGTAACCAACATGCCCGGCGCCGTCCCACAAACCTCAACCGCGGCACTCACCAACGCGACACTCCCCTACGTGATGCAGCTAGCGAATAAGGGCTGGCGGGATGCGCTCGCGGCCGATGAGGGCTTCGCATCCGGACTCAACACCTGCGACGGGAAGGTCACCAACCGCGGAGTCGCCGAGGCACACGGAATGGACTTCGTGGCTCCCGCAGACGTGCTCGCAGGCTAGGAACGGGTCTACAAACTGGCGGTCGGCGCCGCGCCATACTAACTGAGCGCCGGTGCCGCGCCGAGCGCGATGCACACGATCACAACGAGGATGATCACCACGCTCGAACCCGCACCGAGAAGCAGTGGGCGGCCGCCGAGCTTCATGAGCGATTTCACGTGAACGCCCAGACCGAGCGCGAACATCGCTGAAGCCAACAGGAATGTTTGGGCGATCTTCGCGACATCCAGAACCGGTTGCGGAACGATGTGCAGCGACGCGATCACAACCATCACGATGAACCCGAGCACAAACAGCGGCATGATCGGCGGGAGCTTGACCTCCGCATCGGCGCTATCTGCGCTACCGTCTGAACCGTCTACGTTGCCGCCGGTGCCGCTAGCTGTGGCGCGGGCCGCGCTTGCGTCTCGGCGAGCGCTGAGCGATACGGCGGCGATCATCGGGGCGAGCATCAGGACTCTTGCGAGCTTGACGGTGACGGCGGTGGATAGGATGACGCCGCCTCCTGCGATACCGCCTGCCGCGACTACTTGGGCGACTTCGTGGACGGAACCGCCGATGAACATGCCGGCGGCGGCATCGTCATAGCCGAGTAGCTGCGCCAGAAGTGGAGCGATGGGGATCATGAGCGTCCCGCACACTACGACCATCGCGACCGCGGCAGCAACGAACTCTTGTTTGGCGCGGGTAACACCTTGCATTCCGGCGACGGCCGCGGCGCCGCAGATCGAGAAGCCTGCGGCCATTAGCATCCGTAGGTCTTTTTCGATGCCGAGCGCCTTACCGAGCCCGAGGGTCGCAACGAATGTGATGGCCACTGCAGCGACGGCGACCACGATCACGCCCCAGCCGAGGCTAGCGATCTGGGTGACGGACAGTTGCAGGCCAAGGAGCACGACCCCTAGCCGCAAGACCCGTTTAGCGGCAACCGCGATGCCGGGATCGAAGACTGCGGGCACTGGGGCGAGGTTACGCCATAGAGCGCCGAGCAGGATCGCGATCAGCATGACCGGGATCGAGGCGTTCAACGCGCCCAATCCGATACACACAGCCCCCACCGCGAACGCGAGTCCAAGCCCCCACCACACTGACGGTTTCGCAACCGTGCCGTTGCTCTGTTGGGCTTGGTTCCTGGCCACGTGACGCTCCTCGTTAGGTAGGCGGGCTTGAAGTATGTCGCACCCTTCAGGCTAGACCCTGCCCCACCCTGTATCCACAGACTCGGTTCATGATTGCGCAGAAACACTAGACTCAAGACAACACTGAATTCAGGCAAGCACCAGACACAAGGCAAGCGTCCAGCCGCATGGTAACGATGAGAGAAAGGCCCCGATGTGACTTCTTCGACGTCCGCTTCGACGTCCGCGTCAGCTAAAAACTCTGCGTCAGTACTGCTGGTCCGCCCCGCCTCTGAGGCGAGCAGCGGCGTTGAGGTGTTCGTGCATGTGCGTGCCAACAGTATGGAGTTCGCGCCGGGCGCCGTGGTGTTCCCTGGCGGCGGCGTTGATCCGAGCGACGCTGACGGCACTTCAGCCTGGGAATTGCCGGCGCCGCTTGCGGCATCACTGACAGATGACGCGGCAGAGGCGTCCGGGATTTCTGCGGCTGAGCGCGGCCGCCCGGTCGCCCCACAGACCCTTGTTGCCGCGGCGGTGAGGGAAACCTTCGAAGAATGCGGGGTTCTGCTCGCCCGCCCAACCGAGGAATCCACCAGCCCGGGGCTGCATCCTGAGCGGGAGGCACAGCGCCGAGCGTTGGAGGAGCACCGCATCGGGATCGATCAGGCAATCACAGCGCTCGCTGCGGTCCCCCACCTGGAGAGCATCGTGTGCGTTGACCGTTGGATCACCCCCGCCAGCCTGCCGAAACGCTACGACACCCGGTTCTTCGCAGCGGTACTCCCTGAAGGGCAGATAGCCGATGGCCACACGAGCGAATCCGTAGACAGCTTCTGGATCCGGCCCGAGGAAGCGCTACGCCGCTATAAGGAAAGAACGCTTATGGTGATGGCGCCGACGTGGGCGCAGCTTATTCGGCTTGCGCAAGCCGAAACCGTCGAAGACGCCCTGAAGCCCGCCGCCACAGGCGTCACGATGCCGCGCATCATCAAAGAACCCGGCGCGAAACCAGGTGCTAAGACGCGCATCGCGTTCTGGGGCGAAGAAGCCTACATTGCAGCCGGCAAACCCATCTACAGCTAACCCATCCCACCACAATTCCTAGCCACCAGCGGAACCGAACCCAACTGCCCCGATAGCCAAAGCGAGCATGATCATGAGCACCAAAGCACAACGCACCGTGTATGTTTTCAACGGCCCCAACCTCAACCTGTTGGGCACCCGCGACCCGGAAACGTACGGGACCACGACCCTCAGCGACGTCAAGGACCTGTGCGAGGCCGCTGCTGCCGGGCAGGGACTGACTCTGGATTTCCGGCAAACCAACCACGAGGGCGAGCTCATCGACTGGATCCACGAAGCCGGGGCCGCCGTCAAGGACGGAAAGGCGGTGGGTGTTGTGCTCAACGCCGGGGCATACACGCACACCTCGCTCGCCCTCGCAGACGCGATCTCGGGGGCCTGCTGCCCCACCATCGAAGTGCATATCTCCAACGTTCACGCGCGCGAAGAGTTCCGGCACCACTCCTACCTCTCCCCCGTTGCGAAGGGAATCATCGTGGGGCTCGGGGTCACCGGCTACGAACTCGGGATCCGTGCTCTCGCCCAGTAACACTGGGTTCATCTGGCACAACGCACTTAGCCGGTAAACAGCCTCGCCCCGTAAAACCTGGACCCCGGCCCGTGACCGCGCGCCGTGTCGCGCAAGACACCACGCAAGTAGTTGACAATGCGCAACTACCTTGGATTATTGTTGACTTTCATCAACAACTTTTGTCGTGACTGCCGCAACATGTCCAGGAGGTTGCATGGCCGAAAACCCTGCGTCTGAACAGAACCCTGCACCGGCATCCAACCCGGCGCCGATGTCTCACAGCGCCAAGATCCAGTCGCTGACAGCGCTGATCATGGCGATGTTCGTGGGCATGATCGCCAACACGGTCGTCTCAACCTCGATGCCGCGCATCGTTCACGACCTCGGCGGTACACAGGCACAGTATTCGTGGGTTATCGCGGCCGCAATGCTCGCGATGACGGTCACGGTCCCGATTTGGGGCAAGCTCTCTGACCTGCTGGACCGCAAGATGTTGATGCAGGTCTCGCTCGCGATCTTCGTCTCAGCAACAGCGTTCGCCGGCTTTTCACAATCCATCGACATGCTCATCGCCGCCCGCGTGTTCCAGGGGATCGGTATCGGCGGGACGATGACGTTGTCACAGATTGTGATGGCTGACGTCATTTCGCCTCGTGAACGCGGTAAATATATGGGGATTTTCGGTGCGGTCATGGCGTTCGCGACCGTCGCCGGGCCGCTGTTGGGTGGCTGGATCACGGATACGTTCTCTTGGCGCTACAACTTCTATATCGCGTTACCGGTAGCGATCGTCGCGTTCATCATGCTGCAAACCCGCCTGCACTTGCCGCCGCAGGAGTACCGCCGCTTCCGCCTCGACGTGCTCGGGCTGGTGTTGCTCTCCAGCGGTATCTCCCTGTTGCTGATTTGGGTCACGATGGGCGGCAACGCTCCCGGGGCGATGTTCCCGTGGAAGTCGGTTGAGACGCTGTGGATGACCAGCGCATCGGCTGTTTTGTTGATCGCGTTCGTGTTCGTTGAGTTGCGTACGGACGAACCGTTGCTGGATTTGCGGTTGTTCAAGAACCGTACGTTCACGCTTTCGGTGATCGGTTCGATCGCGGTGGGGCTGGCGATGTTCGGCGCGACCGTGTACCTGTCTCAGTTCATGATTATGGCGCGCGGCGCGAGCCCCACCATGGCGGGCATCATGACCATCCCGATCATGGTGGGCAGCATGATCTCCGGCAACGTCGTCGGCGTCATCATCAGCCGCACGGGCGTGTGGAAACCGTATGTGATCGCGTGCTCCGTCATGCTGGTTGTGGGGCTCGGATTGATGTCTGTGGTTCGCGCGGACAGCAACTATTGGTTCATGGCGGTGCTCATGTTCCTCATGGGTGCCGGTGTGGGCGGCACGATGCAGAACTTTGTTTTGCTGACGCAGAACGCTGTGCATCCGCGGGTCATGGGGGTTGCATCTTCCGCGGTGGCTTTCTTCCGTTCGATGGGCGGGACCGTTGGTATCGCTTGGCTCGGTGGTGTGCTCGCTAACCTCGCTCCGGCGTTGATTTCTGATAGGCAACAGGACTTGATGCGCGCGATTTCTAGCCTCCCGGCGTCCGAGCGGGCCGCGGTTTTGGACATGCAGACCTCTGGCGAGTTGCCGGCCCCGAGCATGCTCCCGGATTCTGTGGCAACCATCATTGAGCACGCCTACGGTGAGGCAATCGCGCACTTGTTCCTGTACGCCGCACCGTTCGCTGTGCTTGGCCTGGTGGTTGCGATCTTCATCCCGAACCTGAGCTTGTCGACTCATACCCGCCACGAAGAGCTCGCCCGCACCGCAGGGACCGACAGAGAGCCTGCTGGTGAGGAAACGACTGGGTCCGCAGGCAACCCGGGCTCTGCGGATAACTCTGGGGCTACGGGGAGGCCCGGGTCTGCTGGTAGTTCAGGGCCTGTTGACAAGTCCAGGCCTAAGAACATGGTGCCGCGGCAGGAGGTGCGCCGAGATGTCTGATGCGTGTAGCGAGGAGTTCACGGAGCAGCTGCGTTCGCTGACCCGCGAGTACCGGATCCTGTTGGCCGCGGCTCGCCGCAGCTTCCGTGAGCAGGCCGCCGCCCTGGATGCGTCCCTCCAACCGTTCGACGGGGTTGTAGCTTCCGCGCTGTACCGTCGGTTCATGGAGACCGGCAGTTGCACCCCGGACGCCGGGATGACGGTGACCGAGCTGTCCGAGGTTGTGGATGCCGATAAGTCGATGGTGTCCCGCGCGATCAAACGGCTTGAGACTGCGGAGCTGTTGGTGCGCACCGCGGACCCGAAGGACGCCCGGAGCTATCTTCTGGTTCTGAGCGATTCGGCGCGAGCTCGCTTCAAGGATTACGTTATGAAGCGGCAACAAGAATCCGCCGTCATGTTCGAGGACTGGAGTATCGAGGAAGTCTCGAGGCTAGCCGCGCTATTGAAGAAACTCAACGACAGCCGCACCCGGATGCAGGGTCGAGAAGCGCTATAGCTCGGGTTTCGGCAATCCACACCCGGTTCCTATCGGAGTTTTATCCACGGATTGAGGGTGCGGCTGTTTCGCGCCCGTGTTGTGCTGGGAGGCTGGAAACCCTGAGCATAACAGCCGCCTGAAAGGAGCCGTCGTGACCGATTCAGCTGACCAAACCGAGTTACTTGACCACACCGAATCAACTGAGCAAACCGAGGTACCTACCCAGGACCTGGCGTTGCCCCGCACAGCATGGGCGTTGCAGGATCCGCTTCTGACCGAGTATTACGACACCGAATGGGGCCGGCTGATCACGAGTGAGCGTGGGTTGTATGAGCGGATCGTGCTCGAATCCTTCCAAGCGGGGCTGTCTTGGCTCACTGTCCTGAAGAAGCGCGAGGCCTTACGGGAGGTCTTCGCAAACTTTGACCCGGAGGCGGTCGCGGAGTTCACCGAGCAGGACGTCGAGCGGCTGCTGGCTGATGCCCGGATTATCCGCAACCGCGCCAAGATCGAGGCCGCGATCACCAACGCACAAGCAACGCTTGCGTTGCGTGAATCGGGTGGGCTCGCCGCACTCGTGTGGTCGCATACCCCGGCGCGCAGCTGCGTTCCTGTAACCGAGGAAGAGATCCCTTCGCAAACCGAGGAGTCCCGCGAACTCGCACGCGCCCTGCGCGGGCAGGGTTACCGTTTC
>NZ_KV788981.1:0-1430 GCF_001807395.1 Arthrobacter sp. HMSC06H05
CGGCGTACCTTACATATATTGATCGCGTAGCTACAGTCGTGCCTCACATACTTTGAGCGCGTACTCCTACGCTGAACAAGTATGAACAAGGGTGTGGTCTCAATGTCGACACGTATCGAAGTCACCAAACAACTCAAACGGGCTTACAAAACCGCGACGAGGTCCGAGAAGTCTGTGATTCTGGATCAGTTCTGCGCAACCACCGGGCTGTCCCGAGTATCAGCCAGACGGTATCTCACCAGCCCACACCTGGGCGTGAAGAATGTGACGAAAGTTGATCGTCGTCGGCATCGCCCGACGAAGTACTCGGCAGCCTCGAAACGGGTGCTGGTGTGGCTGTGGCGGGTCATGATGTACCCGTGCGGGAAATACATGTGTCAGATGCTCCCCGAATGGATCAGCCGGCTTGAAGCACATGGCGAACTCAGCCACGGTGAACACGACTACACGCCTGCGGTACGTGCCGAACTGCTTGAGATGTCTGCCGCGACGATCGACCGATATTTACGAGAGCACCGGCAGTCACTGGAGTTGAAAGGGATCTCTGCCACCCGTTCTGGCGCGCTGTTACGCACCTCGATCATGATCCGGAAAGCCGGCGACGAGGCAGAGCATGAGCCCGGCTTTCTGGAGTGTGACACGGTCGCGCACTGCGGCCCCACACTGAAAGGTGAATTCGCCAGAACTTTGACCGCCACTTGTGTGCAGACGGGATGGACCCACCTGGAAGTGTTACGGAATAACGCACGTGTACACATGCTCGCCGCCCTCACCCGCATGGAAGCTGCGTTACCGTTTGATATTGCTGGGCTCGACTGCGATAACGGGTCGGAGTTCATCAACGACCAAGTGATCGAGTGGGCAGGTGACCGGAAGATCTTCTTCACAAGAGCCAGGCCTTACAAGAAGAATGATCAAGCCCTCGTCGAGTCAAAGAACAACCATATTGTCCGTAAATACGGTTTCTACTACCGTTACGACACCCCAGATGAGCGGGACGTGCTGACACTGTTATGGCAGGCAGTGATGCTGAAGATGAACTTCTTCACCCCCACCAAGAAACCTGTCGGTTGGAGCGTGGACGGGCAGGGGCGTAGACGGCGCGTGTATGACGACCCGAAGACCCCGTACCAGCGTCTGCTCGACTCTGGGCTGCTCTCTGTAGCTCAAGAACGAGCGCTGCGGGCGCAGTACGCGAAGCTCAACCCGGTCGAACTCACGCGTGACATTGTCCGGTATCAGGACATGCTCATCACCAAAGCCAGTTGGAAGACTGAGGTCCTCACAGCTGAGGTCGAAGACGCGAAACAGAACCGACGGAAACGACAAACCGGTGGGGTGAAACTCCATACTGCCTAAGCAGGGCTACGCGATCAATCTCTGTGAGGCACGATTAGGGCTACGCGATCAACTTGACATGAGGCACTACG
>NZ_KV788982.1:0-18406 GCF_001807395.1 Arthrobacter sp. HMSC06H05
AGCCGAAGCGCTAGCCACCGGTGTCATCAGCAATATCACTGAAACCATCGTTGAAGAGACCTCGGCTGCCATCGATACGTCAAACCGCGAAATGTCTGGCTCCGTGTCATTCACATTCGACAAAACAGAAAGCTTTGACCGTCTGCGCACATCAGCACAGCCAGACATTCGTTCCGCATCCTCCAGGAAAGTCGTCAAGGTCCCCCGTAGCTATAAGTATTGCCCGCGCACATGTAAGCCAAGATCGCTTCATGACTACTGCACCTGGTCACCTGACTCGTGGCGCAAAGCAAACTTTCGTGGCCCTTGCGCCATCCATGACATGCGGATTGATAAGACAAGGAAAAAGCGAATTTCTGTTCAGCGTAAACGCGCGGAACGAAGAAAGCATGATGCTGAGTTTGGTAGGAATCTACGCACGAATTGCTCCTACTACTACCATCGAAAAGTCCGTGACTCCGCAAACAGGAGCAAATGTCACGCGGTAACCTACGTCTATCAGGCTGCTGTTTCTGCCAAAACCAAGAAGTGGAATGGTAAATAAGTGAATTCTAAAACGATGGCCGCGCTTCTTTTCGCGCCGGCTGTGTATCATGTGTTCCTGCTGATTATCATTGTGAGCTCTGCGCTTCCGCCGCGGGGCATCATGCTCACCCTTTGGGGTATCTCGCTGATTATCCCGTTCATTGCGGTAGCGCTCATGGCGCGCGATAAGACCAGCTACGCCCCGGCTCTTGTGGCTACCGTGGCAGTCCTGGCGGTTCTGCGGTGCGCACTCTTCGTTGCAGAACAGGTCCTCTATGACGCCTACTTCGTCACTCCTGTGGACCTCGTTCTAGCGGTATCACTAGCGGTCATCGGCATCGTGGTGGTCCGTAAGCGCAAGCCCATTCCTCACTCTGCATAACCCAAGAGAACACGCAATACACACAACGTGTGGCCGGAGCTTCCAGTACGGAAGCCCCGGCCACACGTCGTTACTGGTGCGAGCTAAGCGCGTCGCGTCAGCAGCCCACGGGCGGTGAAGGGTTTCTAGATCCCTGCGTAGGAGTGCAGGCCCGCGAACACGGTGTTCACCACTGTGAAGTTGAAGATGATGCATCCGTAGCCGATGATGCTCAGCCATGCGGAGCGGTCGCCGGTCCAGCCGCGAGTTGCTCGCGCGTGCAGGTAGCCTGCGTAGACAACCCAGATGATGAAGGTCCAGACTTCCTTGGTGTCCCACCCCCACGGGCGGCCCCACGCTTCGTTAGCCCACACCGCCCCGAGGATCAAGGTCAGGGTCCAGGCCACGAATGCGACCGCGTTGATGCGGTAGGCGACGTTCTCAAGGGTCACGGCGGAAGGAACCAACCGCAGCCACGGGAGCTTGTCCTCGCGGCCGGCGATCAAAGCAGCCTGGCGGCGGGACTGAATGAGCTGCAGAACGGCCATTGCGAACGTCAACGTGAACAATGCGCACGCCAGGACCGCGATCGAAACGTGAATGATGAGCCACGGCGACTGTAGCGCCGGCTGCAGGTGCTGAACGGGTGTTGGAAACGCCATGGTGGCAGAGCACATCATCGCAACGACCAAGCCAGAGATGAACACACCCATGAACCGGATGTCTTTGATCATGAGCGCAACCAAATACACCGCAACGACCACGAGTGCGCCCGTGGTCATGAACTCGTACATGTTGCCCCACGGGACGCGCTGCGCTGCGATCGAACGCGTCACCACAGCGGCCGCATGGATCGCGAACGAAAGCCACATCAAAGCGATAGCAACCCGAGCCAAGCGACGGGTTGGTGCTTTCTCGTCATAGTCCATGTCGTCATCGACGAGCTGACCATCCACCGTCGCGTTGCGGTGCCGGATACGGCCGGTTTCTTCCTTGTCTTCGCGTTCGGCGAGCGCGACAGACCCAGCGGAGCCCTTGTTTGCTGCCGCGGCGGCTAAGGCACGCTTCTCCTGCTTAACAAGGGACTTCTCGATGTCCTGAATCGTCTGGGAGGAACGCACCAAGTCGTAGGCGAACACCACGAACGTCACCGAGTATGCCATCGCCGCCAAAAGCATCAGCAGCTCGGAGGTTGAACCCAAAGAAAGGTTCAACTCCCCTTTAGGGGTATACGCGGGGAGATAAGAAAACATAGTCGTCACAGTCATCCGTTCTCTCGGTGATCAGCACCCTCACTCAGCCGCTGAAATGCCTCAGCTACTGCATTCACTCAGCGAGCGTGTACCGGCCGGAAACAGCCTTCACCAACGCTTCCGCTTCAGTCTGCAGGCGCGGGTCTTCACCGCGCGCTAGGAGTGCATACTCAATTCTACGCTTGCCGGCCTCATCGGGGTCTGAAACCTTGAACCATACGCGACGGCGCGGAATGAACAGAGAGGCCAATAGGCCGGCCACTGCGAGCATCGAGAACCCGAGCAACCACGGCTTGCCCGGATCATGGTGGACCTCGATGCCGATGAACCGCTTCAGCCCATCAAACCGGATGGTCCCTTTACCTTCCGGCAGCTTATATTCGCGGTTCTGCGGGTTCAGTCCCAGCACGATGCCGCCGGCCTCTAGTTTGCGGGAGTTCAGCTGGGTCATCTTCTCGGTTTTGAGCACATACACGTTCTGCGGGGCGCCGGTCTCAAGGCCGAGGTCGCCATAGTAGGAATCCAGGTTCAGGGATGGTGCGAGCGCTTCCGGGTCGCCTGAATAGGCAACCCCGTTCTCGCCCATCACCGTTGTTGGGAGGAAGAAACCCTGGAAACCCAGCTGGGTTGGCTTGGCGTCAGGGACCTTCAAAACCACGAGCGACATGTAGGACGGGTCCTGTGGTTGGGCAACCACGGGGCCGGAGAATGCGACGTTGCCTTCCCCGTCTGTCACGGTGATCATCGGGGCGTAACCGTTACCGAGCAAGTAAATGTCCGTTCCGGCTACGCGGAGCGGCTCATTGACTTTGAGCTTTTCAGTGACCCATTCGGCATCGGGGCTGTGGCGAACATCCAGGTTCGCTTCATAGTCGATCGGTTGCCCGTATTTGCCGTCCGCTCGTTCTTGGCGGTCAAACTGGATCTTGAAATCCTTGAGTTTCAGCTGGAACGGTTGCAGGTTTTCAGCTTTGAACCGTTGCCCGGGGGAGAACTGGTCGTAGGCGATCAACGTGTTCGTGAACCCCTCCCCTTGCACGATGATGCGTTGCCCGTTGTATCCGAACAGGCCACCTACCGCCACGGCGATCAGCACGCCGATCAGCGAGACGTGGAACGTGAGGTTGCCCCATTCGCGCAAGTAGCCGCGTTCAGCGGCAACCGAGACCTGCCCCTTGTTTTCCTCTATGGAGGTCCGGTAGCGGCGTTTACGCAAGATGCTGCGCAGGGTTTGCGCGATCTCTTCGCTATCGCCTTGGTTGGCTTCCAGCTCGATGACGCCGTTGACTGGCATCCGGTTTAGACGGACTGGTGTGCGTGCTGGCGGGCGTACCGTTGCCCGTGCGTGTTGGCGGGCGCGTGGGATCACGCAACCGATGAGGGAAACGAACAGCAGCAGGTAGATCGCTGAGAACCAAACGGATGTGAAGACATCGAAGAGCTGAAGTTTGTCCAGGATGGGGCCTGCGACCTCGTGCTCTGCGATGTACTGGGCCACACTCTGTGGGTCTTGGTTGCGCTGTGGGAACAGGGAGCCTGGAACCGCGGCTACCGCGAGCAGCATCAGCAAGACCATCGCGGTGCGCATGGTTGTCAGTTGGGTCCATGCCCACCGCATCATGCCGATCGGGCCGAGAGCTGGCGCCAGCTGTTTCTGCTGCTTCGCTTTCTTCTTGGCCTTAGCTTTCTTCGTGGCGGCCTCGTTTGCCGCAGCTTTCTTCGCTGCATCCTTTTTGGTCACAGCGGCAACCTCACTTCGTTAGCGAACCAGTTTTGCAGTTCGGTAATCCACGTGTTCCACAAGCCTGAGGCCATCACTATCCCTAGGAGTATCAGAATCACGCCGCCGGTACGCATCACGGCGAGTTGGTGTTTGCGGAAGAAGGACACCGCACGGGTGACTTTGGTGAGGCCGAGCGCAACGAGCAGGAACGGGATGCCTAGCCCGAGGCAATACACGAATGTGATCAGCGCGCCTCGGGGGACGTTCGCGTTGGGTCCGGTTGTCAGGGCTAGTGCGGCAGCCAGGGTGGGGCCCATGCAGGGTGCCCAGCCGAGTGCGAACGTCATCCCTAGAAGGGGTGCACCCCATAGCCCGGCGGGTGGGCGTTTGGTGATGCGGCGTTCGCGTTGCATGAAGCCGAAGCCGCCCATGAACACAACACCCAGCAGGGCGACAATAACGCCGAGCGCTTGGGTGACCCATTGGCCTTCGTGCATCATCCAGATGTAGGCGCGCGTGAACACCGCCCCGATTAGCACGAACACTACGGAGAAACCCAGCACGAACAGGCCGATGCCTGCGAAGACGCGGCCGCGTTTGTGTTGGTTGAGTTCCATGCCGGTCAGCCCGGTCACGTACCCCATGTATCCGGGCAGAAGCGGTAGCACGCACGGGGAAAGGAATGAGATGAGGCCTGCGAGTGCGGCGATGGGTAGCGCAACCAGCAGCGAGCCGTCGGCGATCGATGCGGCTGCTTGGTTACCTGCTGTTGATGCGGCCGTTGTTGCCGTGACCGCGGTTGCTGGGACTGCTGTCGCCGCCAGTGCGGTGTTGATCATGTGGCGTCTGCGGGGGTCTCTTGCGCGGTTTTGATCAGGGCGCGCAGCGTGGATTCTTCAACAACGCCCAGCACCCGTGCCGATACGCGGCGGTTTGGGTCTAGTACGAGTGTTGTGGGCACCGCTTGCGGCGGAACGTATTGGGATAGCGCGAGCAGTACGCCGCCGTCGAGGTCGCGGACGGATTCGTACGGGATTTTGAAGGTTTTATCGAACGCTTCTGCGGCGGCTTTTTCGTCGCGTACGTTGATGCCGAGGAAGGTCACGCCTTTGTTCTTGAATTCGTCTGCCACGGCTTTCAGTGCTGGGGCTTCCACGCGACACGGGGAGCACGCCGCGTACCAGAAGTTCAAAACCAGCACGTCGCCTTCCGCGTAGCTTGCGGCGTCGATGTCTGTTCCGTTGAAGGTTGTGCCGGTGAATTTGACTGGTTCGCTGCGGTCTTCGGGGGCGTATTCGCTCACGGAGCCGTCGCCAGCAACATAGCCTTTCCCGCTTCCTTCTTTGTTTTGGTTGGCGAGGTCGCTGGATTCGGTCGAGCATGCGGCGAGCCCTGCGGCTGCTGTTGCGAGCATGAGCCCGAGCACTGCGCGGCGGCCGTAGCGTGGGTTCGGGGTGTGTGGAGCGTTCATTCCGGTGTGGTCCATGTACCTATGCCCCTGGGACGTTGACGGTTCCAGGGAGGAGTTCTGCTGCTGGTTCTGAATAGGTAAGGTCTACGGCGTTGCCGTTGCGGTCGAAGGAGATTGAGGTGACCGAGGCGAGGGTGCATTCGCGGCGGAATGCGTTGAGCGACAGGGAGCGGCCTTCGGTTGCTAGCCGGGTTACCCAGATGGGTAGCTGGTGGGATACGACCACGATGTTGGCGCCGGGCCCGTGTTGCTGGTTTGCATGGTCACGGTGTTTGCTGATGGCTTGGGCCATGCGGGTAGCTTGGTGGGCGTAGGGCTCTCCCCACGATGGTGTCAGTGGGTTGCGTACGAGCGGCCAGAGGCGTGGCGTGCTCAGCAGGGTGTCCTTGATGTTGCTGTATCCCTCGAGTTGGGATTCGGCTTCGATCACGCCGGGCTCGGTTGTAACGGGTAGGCCGAGCGTCTGGGCGATGGGGTCTGCGGTTTGCTGTGCGCGGATCAGCGGGGAGCTGACAAGCGACACGAAGTTGGTTCCGTGTTCTTTTTGTTCCGCGAAGTGTTTGGCTACCAGGCGGGCCATCGCGTGGCCGCGTTCTGAGAGCTCGTATCCGGGCAGGCGCCCGTAGAGCACGCGGTGAGGGTTTTCGACTTCACCATGGCGGACAAGGTGGACAACAGCATGGGACATAATTCCCATTCTCTCAGAGGGAACGCTCAGGTGGAGATTCAGTGAACGTTCAGGTTGTTTCTCTTAGCTCTCCGAGGCTTGGAGCTCTCCTCTAGGTGGTCAGGTGAGTTCCACTCAACTAATGTATTTGATATATCAACAGTTGACCTATCAAGTTTGCTTTCAGTCTTATTGGTTGCCGACAAGGTCAGCCTTCAGATCGACGCGGAGTTCGTCAAGGCCGACGCGTAAGGCTCGTTCCTTGCTTTCGTGACCTTTCGAGGTTCACATCTTCCGTGTTTCTACTCATTCAGGGGTTTCGTTCGTGCCACTACGATGGAGGCATGAGCGAAACCCCTGACTTTAACCGTGACCGCGACCCCCAGTGGGGTGGCGATGATCCCTCTGATGAGCCGCGTTATGGAGTCCGGCGCGACGACCTGCCGCCGGGCAGCTACCCGCCACCGGTCAATCAGCAGGGACCAACGCCAGATGCACGTCAGAGCAGCTATAACGCTATGAACGGCTGGGATTCGCAGCCGGAGCCAGGTTGGGGACAACCTCATTTCGGTTATGACCAGAACGGGTGGCCGGTCAACAACCCGTGGCAACAGCAGCCTGCACGCCGCCCCGGGCTCATGCTCGCTGGTTGTGTGCTCGCGTGGGTCTTTTCGGCTTTCGGCCTTCTTTCAAGCTTCGGTCTTCTGATGGCCTCGAACTTCACCCCACAGGAGCTTGAACGCATCATCACCGAGGATATGCCGCCAGAGTTCCTAGAGTCTTTCTATACGGGTCTGGATCAGGTCGGCGGTTACGAAGCCCTTCAAGGGTTTATACGCAACACGGGTATCGCGATCCTCGTGTTCTGCGCTTTGTTCTCGGTCGCCGCAATTTTCATCATCGCCGGCTCCCGCGCGTGGCGGATTATCGGCGTCATTCTGGCCGCTCTGGCTAGTGTCGTGGCGCTCTTCAGCATCGTAAGCAATCCGCTGGTGGCCGTCATGTGGCTTGCATGCATGGCGATCATCATTGTTGGCTGGACGATGCCGGCAACAAACGCGTGGCTTCGGCAACAAGTACAACTCAAGCGTGCCCGCCGCTAAGCAGAACACTTTCCCTTCACAACCGACGATTGAGGAAACATGACGAACACCCCTCACCCGCCTAACGCACCGGAACCGTACGACCAGAATCAGCCAAGCACGCAACCACCGGCTTCTCAGCAACCGCCTGCGCAGGAGCCGCAGAGCTTCGGCTGGGACGGCCCAAATCCGCAGCCTCCTCAGGCCGCCCCGAACACCTATAGCGCACAGGCTGCTGGCTGGGGTAACTATTCGGCCGACTCGATTCCGACAACCCCACCCAAGCGACCAGCAAGTGTTGTGTTCGCTTCAATCGCGGCCTGGTTGTGGGCTGCCCTCACGATCGTTGGTGCGATCGTCGCCATGGCGGCTATCGGCGCAGTAAGCGACCAGGATCTGCGGCAGGCGCTGGGACCTGAGGTGTTTATGGAGGCAGCAAAGCAGGGCCTTAGCGAGGAACAGTTCATCAGCTCTGTCAGAATCATGGTGCCTCTCATTGGCGTGTTCCTGGCTGTTGTGGGCGTTTTCGCTCTGATCGCGGGAATCCTGGCGTTCAGGGGCAGTAACGGTTGGCGCATTTTCGGTATCGTCGGAGCCTCGATAACTATGGCTTTGACGCTCATCGGCTCGCTGAGCGGGCCGTCCCGAGGCATGCTGACGGCTGTTCTGCCACTTATCTCGATTATCTGCTGGTCGGTGGCTGGCGGCTGGTACCGGGCAGTCCGGGACTACAAGCGAATGAGCCTCTACCGCCGCTAGAACCACTGCACAATAAACGCGTCACAATAAATAGGCTGGCGGACGCCCCTTTTCAGGGTGTCCGCCAGCCCATTTTAGATACCTTTTCTAGGCGTGAGCGTTGTTCTTCCGACTCGATAGCCCCACAATGAGTAGGCCGACAACCGATCCGAGAACGAGCACTGCCGCAGCATACAGGATGGTCATCCAGTCAATGGCGAAAGGCAGCACTTCACCCATGAGTTGTGAGATCAAGGCTGCGGGCCCAAGGCCTGCAATCAGCCCCAGCACGAACGCTTTGACCGCAATACTGCCGATGCTCCATCTGAGCACCCAGCGTTGCCACGAGGCCGGCAGGCCCAGCGTCCAGAACGTTGATTTCAATGCTTCCAAGCTCTTCGCGTTAGTGCGACTCACCATGATCACGATCACACAGGAGCCGATCAACGCTGACGCCAAGCTGAAATAGACGTTGCTTGGCGTACTCGCTTCTTGCTTGAGAGGAACCTGCAAGAGATCGCGGGAAATCCGGCTCTCTAACGCCCCTGCCAGCAGCTCTTTCTGCTGCGATTCGGACAGGTCAGTGAAGACCCACCTCAAACCTTCAAGCGACAACCGGTGCTCTTTAGCTGTCTTAGTAAGCATGAATGCAGCTGCGTTTGCTTCCCAGTGCTCGCCGAAATCTGCCTGCACAGCGGGGAGTAGCTCACCATCTGGAAGGTTCTCTGAAAATATACGAGCTTCAGATCCGTCTAGAAACGCCGAATCACGCACAAGCAGACCGCCCTTATCTAAGGTGGCGGCTTCCTCACTGCTTAGCTCGCGACCAAGAATCCTCCCGAGATCGTCCGCATCATCAACAGCGCTGATACCGTACGACCCATAGACGCCTTCTATGATGTCGAACTGACCTCCTGCGATTGTCACTGCCACCGGCTCCTTGAGCCCGAGCTTATGCGCGAGGTCGTTGACTGTCTTCTCGCTAACTTTAAGCCCGTTCGGGTGCTCCTGCTCAACACCAAATTGATCGTCAGGCAACGGTGAGATCAATGACTTATTCTGGGCAACCGTGATACTTTGAGCAAAAGTCGAGCTGAACATGAGATTACCGATAGCGAGACTGAGCAGAGCGATAGCAAAAACTGTCAAGGCTCGGTGGTACGCAGCTAGTCGTTGCGCGAGCGGCCGTGGTTTGATAGGGGATTTTCGGCTCACATAACCAGTAATTGCCAACGACAAGAACAAAGACCACACAGCTACCGGTAGCGGCGCCCACGTTTCGAGGACATCAATTCCCAGTTGCACCGATGCGGCACCCACGCCTACCAGCGTGAGCACTGCTATGACACCCGTACCCCAGAGCAATTTCTTGGAAGAAAATACCCGTTGGGCTCTGTCTGCGGAGGTGCCCGCGGCAACGGAGCGGCTTACTCGCGGACGCGTAATGATGCCACCCGCTACGTAACTGACGATCACCCCAACTGCGATGACGGCCAACCACTTCGTTGGGACCTGCGGTCCCGGGCCTTGAATACCTACGAGATCAGCCAGCGCCGGAGCTACCATCCAAGCAACGCCAACCCCCAGCGCCATGCTCAGGACAGATGCAAGGGCGACAGCAAGCCCGATCTTTCTGAATGTAGCTTTCCACAAAGGCGCTGGATTCACACCCAGCGTATACAACTGGTTATTTACTGGCGCTAGAAGTTTCTTAGACCAGGCCCATAAGAAAGCGACAAGGGACATCGGCAAAAGGAGTGCGAATACACCAAACACAAAGGAGTATTGATCGGCTATTGCACGGTGAGGGCGGTCTTCAACAAAAGAACGTTCTAGGAACCCGTCCCCCAACGTGACACCGTCAAGTGACTCGAGCTGCGCCGCCGTTTTCTCATCAAGATGCGAATAAACATACTCCTCCAGTGCCTCGCGGTCAGTGATAGTGCCGGAATACAACGTTGTCGACATGGCTGCAGCACTGGTCTCCGATGATGCAGGATCAATCGTGTTCCACGTACCAGGGAACGCCAGAAGGGTCTCTAATCTTGGATAGAATCTATGCTCGGCTTTACCCACAACCGTCAGCTTTAGATTTCCGTCTAGCCCGACTACTGTTTCACCCTCCGAGAGATCGGATTCACCGGCAACTACGACCTCGCCGGGTTTATCAGCCCACCGTCCAGAAGTGAGGCTATACCCGAACTCCTGACCAATGTGGGGCCAATCTCCTTCGCTCATGGCCCTACGACGCTCTTGATCAGTATCCAAATACAGGTCACCAGAGGTGGCTACAGCAATCACGCCATCCCCTGGCCGGTTCAGTGCCGACCGCACAGATTCCTTCTCTCCAGCATTTGCATAAAGAGGAATCTGTAGTAGCGCTACCCTGTCTCCAAACTGCATCTGGGCATCATCGGCAGGCTTCATCGACATTTGTCGGTCAGCTGTCGCTACCCAGCTCAGCATGCCTACCACAACGGCTAGCACCACGAGCACAAAGCGATATCGGCTCTTTGTACCGAGGATCTTCTCTACATATCTACCCACCACGAACCTCACCTGCCTCTATACGCCCGTCAACCAAGGCATAGCCGGTATGGCAGTACTCGTTCATGATCGGGTCATGGCTCGTAGCGATCACCGTGCTACCAGCTTCTGCTAGGTCACGAAACAGTCCGAACATCGTATGAGAGTTCTCAGTGTCCAATGCAGCTGATGGCTCATCAGCAAGCAGAACACGCCGCTCGCCGCTCAGCGCGCGTGCAATACCGACGCGCTGGCATTGGCCGCGAGAAAGCTCGGCTGGGTACCGGTCCAACAGCTCGCCTAAGCCCACGCGAGTCAACGAATCCCTAGCCATAGCTTCGGCATCACGCTGTGAAACACCCGCTGCAGACAACACGAGCATCACGTTCTCAGCAGCCGTCAACTCCTGAATCAACAGGTCATCCTGGTGCACAAAACCGACCACGTTACGCCGCAGATCTAGAACCTCCGCCTCACTGGCCTGACCTACATCTATACCAAGAACATCAATCCGGCCCTTATCCAGAGGGATCAAGCCAGCAATAGCACGCAAAAGGGTTGTTTTACCTGAACCGCTCTTACCTGCTAACCCAACAAATTCTCCGGCCGAAGCCTGAAGGTCAATACCTCGCAAAACGTGCGTGCGCTGAGCGCCGACACCCAAATATTTGTGGACATTCTCCACAGTCACAACAGTCATCATGCCTCTTTAAAAAGACCGGGGTGCAGTTAGCTAACTGCACCCCGGAAACCGGTAAAAACAGTTAGCAACCGCGATCCGTCCGCCAGGACGTAGCAGTATCATTAGCTGGCCACCCGACATAGTTTTGAACCGAGTTTTGCCGCATGGTGTAGCATTTACCTTTACTAGCAGCATGCTCATACCAAGCAGCGTTCCGGCTCGTGCGGTTTATCCATGAGCTCATCTTGTCATTCGCTCCGCTTGAGAGGTTCATAAGTTTAATTCCCGCTCGGCGAGATCCTAGAAGTTCTCCGTAGTCCCTATGTTCGAACAAGCAAACTAGATTGGTGCCGCAGTCTTTAGCTGCGGCTTGCGCGGGCTGAGCGAAACCGATTCCGGCTGCAACCACGGCTAGAGCGGCACAAAGTTTTTTCATCTTCATGACGTCATCCTTTTGAGCAAGGCCTCGTGCTGAGGCAGTGACTTAGAAACACCTATGTGGTGTTGAGAAGATATTCCTATGTGATGGAAGTCACTGTCAATAGGGAAACACAGAAATTTTTTATGCAGGACCCAGGCTCGACATCTTGCCCGTTTTAACCGCTAAATCCCGGCCTCAAACGCTACGCTTGCGCTTATGAGACCGTGACGAACCAGACCTTGTGGGCCGCCCCCTTCATTCGGTCCGGACGTTTTGTGAGTCGTCGGTTTCGATTTGATGGGTGCATTGCCGAGCGTACTCGACTGGGGTAGGTAGCCGAGCGAGGAGTGTCGGCGGCGATGGTTGTACTCGTTTTTCCAGTCGCCGATCACGACTTGCGCGTGCAGCAGCGAGTAGTAGCTGTTGATGTTGAGGCACTCGTCGCGGAGCCGGCTGTTGAACGACTCGACGTACCCGTTCCGCCACGGCGATCCCGGTGGGATGTAGGACAGGCCGGTGCGGGTGCCTGCCCAGTCGGCCATCGCTTCGCTGATGAACTCCGGCCCGTTGTCCGACCTGAGCACAGCTGGGGCGCCGCGGACGGCGACGAGATCCTCGAGATGCGCGGTGAGCCGGTCGGCGGTGATCGACCGCTCGACCAGCCCGCCGATGCATTCCCGGATGTGCTCATCGACGATCGAGCAGATCTTGATCGGCCGGCCCTGCTCGTCGGCGTCGAACTGGAAGTCCACCGCCCACACCACGTTCGGTGCGTCCGCTGTCGCCGGGCCGACGGTCGAGGACCCGACGCGTTTGCGACGCCGCCGCTGCGGGACGCGGAGGCCCTCGTCACGCCAGAGGCGTTGGAGCTTCTTGTGGTTCACGACCCAGCCCTCGGCGCGGGCATCGTGGTACGCGCGTCGGTACCCGTAGCGGGGGTGCTTCTTCGCCCAGGCACGCAGCCAGTCCCGCAACGCTCGGTTCGGGTCTGCGGTCGTGTCGCCCTTGAGTGGCCGCCGGTACGCGGAGCGGGACAGCCCGGCCAGACGGCACGCCATCCGTTCACTCACCTGCAGTGTCCTGATCAGGTGAGCGACGGCGGCGCGGCGCCTGCCCGGGCCTAGAAGTTTCCCTCAGCCAGCTCCTTGAGCGCGGCCTTTTCCAACTCCGCCTCGGCGAGCAGCCGCTTGAGCGTCGCGTTCTGCTTCTCGAGCTCCTTCAGGCGTTTCGCGTCGTCGGCCTTCAACCCGCCGTACTGGTTACGCCACCGGTAGTACGTCTGCTCGGACACCCCGAGCTCCCGGCACACCGCCGGGACATCCGCGCCGTCGGCGAGCATCCTGTCGGCCTGCCCGAGCTTGCGGACGACCTGTTCCGGGGTGTGACGCTTTCTGCTGTTCGACATGATCTGACCAGTCTCCCTGCCCGAACCCTCGGGCGACAGGACGACTCTCAGAACCACCGGACCTACGAAACGGGGTCAGCCCACCCTGACCCGTACGGTGAACGGCAAGCGGATGTGCCGCATTCGTCTGCGCATGAGCCGGTGCCTACGCAGCCTTCGGGGCAGGGCCAGCAGAGCTTCGGATGGGATGGAGCACCGCAGCAACAACCGGACATGCCGAATCAGGTGCCGCCTGCTCAGCATGCCCAGTATGTTCCGCAGGATCCGCATATGTACCAGGCACCTCAGGGTGCGTATGCTCCCCTGGGGCCTGGCTGGGGGAATTATTCGAGTGACTCGATTCCGTCTAGCCCGCCTAAACGCCCTGCGAGTGTTGTGATCGCTTCGATCGCTGCGTGGATTTGGGGCGCCTTCTATGTTGTGGGCAGCATTGTCATCATCGTTTACGCGAGCTCCGCGAGCTACTCGTCTTTGGAACGCATAGCGAAGGATGAAGACATACTGGAAGCTGCGAGGCGGGGTATTTCTACCGAGCAGTTCTTGGAGACTATTAGGTACACGCTGTGGATCATGTCCGCTTTTAGTATTGTTATCGGTTTGTTCGCGTTGATCACTGGCGTGCTGGCTTTCAAGGGCAGCAACGGTTGGCGAATTTTCGGTATTGTCGCCACCTCACTCATGTTATTTCCGTTCATTTCTGCCATGATTCAGGTTCCACACGTAGTCTGGTTGTCATTTGGAATCGTGCCGCTTACTTCTCTTATCTGTTGGTCGGTTTCCGGTTCTTGGTACCGGGCGGTCAAGGACTATAAACGGTTGAGCCTCTACCGTCACTGAGAGCGTTGAGAAGGTTAAATGATGGTTGGTGTGCCCCCGAACTAGAGGGGCACGCCACCCATCGTTTTTGGGTCAACCTTCAGGAGTGAGCGCCGCCTCGATTTCGTGATAGACCGACAATCAAGAGTCCTGCCACGGTGCCGATGATGAGCGCCGCGGCAGCGAACACAATAGTCACCCAATCGATGGTGAATATGAGAGCACTACTCTGAGTGGCGGCAACCAACGCTGCAGGACCAAGCCCCGCGATGACTCCAAGCACGAACGCTCTCACTACAATGATGCTCATGCTCCACCGTAGAACCCGACGATGCCACGAGTCAGGCAAACCTAAGGTCCAGAATGTTGAGCGGATTGCCTCTAAACTCTTTGCGTTAGCGCGGCTCACCATAACCACAATCAAACATGAGCCGATCAGCGCAGTGGCCAAACTGTAGTAGACAATCTCTGGCATCTCTTGCTCCTGCATGCGTGGAATGAGGAGTAACTCACGCGGAACACGTTGCTCGACCGCTTTTTCGATGAGCGCCTTCTTCTGAGGTTCTGACAGTTCAGTAAAAACCCACCTAGTCGCACCCAAGGGGCTTTTGTATTTTTCGAGAGTCTCAGTCAGAATAATGGCGCCTGCTTCTAGCTCCAAGATTTCACCGAAATCAGATACCGTAGCCGGCAACGTACGTCCGTCAGGGAACACTTCCGTTAGAAGTAGTGCTTCAGAACCTTGCAAGAAGCCCGGGTGACGCACGAGCATGCCTCCACTCTGCAAGACTGCTCTCTCCTTGGCATCCAAGGTTCTACCTATTAGACGCTCAAGTTCTTCAGCTCCGTCAACGGCAGAGACACCGAAGGCGCCTTCCATCCCCTCGACCCAGTCGAGCGAACCGCTGCCCGTAAGCAGGCGAACCGGTTCAGCAATACCTAGATCATGCGCAAGTTCAATAACTTTCTTCTGGGTAGTCTTCTGCCCGAGATCATTCGATTGTTCAACACCCACTTGGTCGCTACGAATCACATCCAGCACATCTTTATTCGCGGCAGTGTTGAAACTCTTCGAGAGTGTTCCACTGAAAATCAACATCCCTGACGAAGCCGTCAGAAGAAAAATGGCTATAGCGGTTGTTACGCGGTGACGGGCCGCTAGCCGTCGAGCGAAAACCCGAGGTTTAAGAGGGACTTTCGCCGAGATGGTGCGCACCACGAGCAAGGCTAGAAACAGAGAGAACGCGATGACTGGAATGGGGGCCCACACGTCGAAGATGTCTGGCCCAGTTCTTAGACCAATCAGCACAGTGCCACCGATGACTATTACGGAAGCTAGCCCCGTCATCCAAAGGGCGATTCCAGAACCGATGAAGGAACTACCCCGATGTTTCCGGCCCCCTTCCACCGCTACCCTATTCTTAGGATACGGATAGGTCCACACCGCTCCGGCAATGTAACAGACTGCTATACCCGTGAAAATAAGGCCGAGCCATTTCCACGCAACTTGAGGTCCAGGACCTTGAATACCAGCAAGGTCCGCAAGGAAAGGGGCCATCAGCCAAGCAACGCCGACCCCGAGCATGCTCGCGACACCAGCGCTCAGAATGACACCGATGAAGCTCTTCCTAACTGTTGCTTTCCATAAGGGAGTCGAGTTTACACCCAACGTATGCAGCTGACTTTTGACCGGTGCTAGCGCTTTTCGCGACCATGTCCAGAGGAACAGCACTACCGCACTAGGCATCAGAAGCGCGAATACACCTAAGATGAAGGAGAAGTTCTCAGCGAAACCTTGGTGTGGCCGATCCTCAACAGCAGAACGAGCCAAGTAGCTCTCACCTAAAGTGACGCCTTCAAGGGAGTCCAGCTGCTCTTTCGTTTTCTTATCAACATGCCTAAGAACATACTCTTCAAGGGCATCCTTACCTGTGATGCCGGTTGAGAACAGCGTGGTGTTGATCATGGCACTATGGGTCTGTGCCGCTGCGGGATCAATCGTGTTCCAGGTACCTGGGAATGCCAATAACGTGTCTGCTTTTGGACTGAACCTCTCGTCAGCCAGGCCAACCACCCTCAGCTTGATGTTGTGGTCCATTGCGGTCACTGATTCACCAATCGACAGACCCGAATCTCCAGAAGCAACAATCTCGCCGGGTTTGGAAGGCCAGCGCCCAGCGGTGAGGTTATAGCCAAACTGCTCACCAATCTGAGGCCAGTCCCCTTCCAACATAGTCCGGTAGCGTTCTTTACTAGCATCTAGATAGATGTCAGCCGTAGTTGATATAGCCCTAACCCCTTCATCGGGACGGTCAAGAGCAGAGCGAATCGTGTCTTTCTTCCCCACACCTGTGTGCAGAGGCACCTGAAGTAGAGCCTGCGCGTCGCCGAAGAGATGTTGCGCTTTATCGGCAGGTTTCATTACCAGTTGGCGGTCAGCTGTTGCGACCCAAGACAGCAGACCCACCACAACCGCCAGGACAACAAGAATGAACCGATACCGGCCCTTCTTACCCAGACTTTTCTCCACATACCTACCCACCACGAATATCACCAGCTTCAATACGCCCATCAACCAAGGCATACCCTGTGTGGCAATATTCGTTCATGATCGGATCATGGCTCGTGGCAATCACTGTGCAACCAGCGTCAGCAAGATCCTGGAACAATCCAAACATTGAATGTGAATTATCCGTATCCAGCGCAGCCGAAGGCTCGTCTGCCAGAAGAACTCGCCGCGCCCCGCTCAAGGCACGAGCAATTCCCACACGCTGACACTGTCCGCGTGACAACTCAGACGGATACCGGTCTACCAGCTCATCTAATCCGACGCGTGCTAAAGTTTCGGATGCCAACCGCTCGGCCTCACGTTCGCCAACCCCGGCCGCGGCCAACACCAGCATCACGTTCTCAGCAGCCGTCAACTCCTGAATCAACAGGTCATCCTGATGCACAAAACCAACTATGCTACGACGCAAACTAAGAACCTGCGCCTCACTGGCCTGACCTACATCTACACCAAGAACATCAATCCGGCCCTTATCCACAGGAATCAAACCAGCAATAGCACGCAAAAGCGTCGTCTTACCCGAACCGCTTTTACCCGACAACCCAACAAATTCTCCAGCCGAAGCCTGAAGATCAATACCCCTCAAAACGTGAGTCCGCTGAGCCCCAACACCCAAATACTTGTGGACATTCGCCACAGACACAACAGTCATCATGCCTCTTTAAGAAAAACGGGGTGCAGTTTACTAACTGCACCCCGGAACCGGTTAAGAACAGTTAGCAACCGCGGTTCGTCCGCCACGAAGAAGCGGTATCGTTAGGCGGCCACCCAACAAAATTGTTGATTGAATTCTGCCTCATCGTATAGCACTTCCCTTTACCGTTTGCGTGCTCAAACCAAGAAGCATTCCTGGTAGTTCGGTTGATCCACGAGCTCATCTTGTCGTTTGCTTTGGGCGAGATGTTCATCAAACCGAGCCCCGCTCGACGAGACCCCAAAAAGCCTCCATAGTCGGCATGGGCATACAAGCAAACTAAGTTACCACCGCATTTTTTAGGAGCAGCTTGTAGGGCAGCTTGCGCAGGCTGAGCAAAACCGAACCCAGCGGCCACTACTGCGAGAGACGCACAAAGTTTCTTGATCTTCATAGCGTTCTTCCTTTACCACAGGCCTCGTGCTGAGGCAGTGACTTAGAAACACCTATGTGGTGTTGAGAAGATATTCCTATGTGATGGAAGTCACTGTCAATAGGGAAACACAGAAATTTTTTATGCAGGACCCAGGCTCGACATCTTGCCCGTTTTAACCGCTAAATCCCGGCCTCAAACGCTAACGCTTGCGCTTATGAGACCGGGACGAACCAGACCTTCTTAGATCGGAATCGCTAGCTTTCTTGGCCGGGTACACGGACAAAGAAGTTCGAAGAGATCGCCAGTAGTTCACGCATGAGTTCATACTGGTTGCCGTGCATGTTCCAGATCTCATCCTCGCCAGCCGCCTCGGGCCTCTCATAGATCGACTCAGTGGCGTTAACGTCAGCTAGCCAGCCGTTATCGTAATAGTCCATGAGCGGCTCCATAGCCGCACTGAAAGCCTCAATTGCTCGAAGCCCCTCCGCAGCTTTCACATAAGCAGCTCGCGCTTTCACAAGATTCTCTTGTGCAACGCTCAAACGCTCGAGGCTCGCTCGCTGTTCCGGCGTCGGTTGCGACGAGCCAACCCCAGTAGCTCCGGCATCGCCAGGCGCACTGTCAAAGGATGCAGCACCAGACGGCGCAGCAGAGGGGCCAGCAGCAGAGGGCTCATCGGCCAAGGGCGCAGTGTTGTTCTCGCTCATAGATTCAGTCTCGCACAAGTCGCTTGGCCACTGGCTGACCCGGCCACACCAAATGAGGCGGTTGCCGATGGCGCTACTATTCGCTGAGGATTCTTCGCAGCCGCTCCGGATCTATGTGCCAGAAATCGCGCTGCACGCCATCCACCATGAGCACTGGTATCTCTTCCGCGAAACGGTCCATGAGTTCCGCATCAGCAGAAATATCGACGTCCGTCCACGCCACCCCACGTTCAGCGCAGACCTCCTCCAGCGTGGCCCGCGCAGCCTCGCACAAATGACACCCCGGCTTGGTGTACAACTCAACCTTCATACTGATTCCCCTTCCGCATCCACGCCCGCGTCACTACTGGCCATTAAACAGGGTTAAGGGTCAGAATGTGTGTCTGGGGT
>NZ_KV788983.1:0-25287 GCF_001807395.1 Arthrobacter sp. HMSC06H05
TCTCAGTCCAACTAAAGGGGAGCAGTTCAACGGGGAACGGGGCCTCTAAATATGCCGAAGGTAGGCCGCCACCTCGGCGGCCTACCTCAGGACACGATGTTGATCAGCGTAGAGATCAGCGGTAGAAGCGGGCCAGGAAGACGGCCACGACGGCCGGGCGCTCCTCGCCCTCGATCTCGAAGGTCGCCTCAACCACGAGGTGCAGGCCGTCGCCCTTAACCTCCTGGACGTCGGCGAGCTTCATGACTGCACGGACGCGGGAGCCGACCTTCACCGGGGAGGTGAAGCGGACCTTGTCCAGGCCGTAGTTGACCTTGGTCTTCACGTCGGAGACATCGAACAGCTCACCCCAGAACGGGATGATCAAGGACAGGGTGAGGAAGCCGTGGGCGATCGGGGCGCCGAAAGGGCCGTCCTTGGCGCGTTCTGGGTCCACGTGGATCCATTGGTGGTCGTCGGTGGCGTCGGCGAAGGTGTTCACCATGTCCTGGGTGATCTCACGCCACTCGGTGGCGCCCAGCTCGGTGCCTGCCATGGTCTTGACGGCGTCGAAGTCGACGACGGTGCGTGCGGTGGTCTCGGTCATGTTGCGGTCCTCTCAGGGAAGGGGTGAAAAGGGTGGTTAGACGAAGGCACTGACGCCGGTTACGGCGCGGCCCACGATCAACGCGTTGATCTCGTGGGTGCCTTCGTATGAGTAGACGGCCTCGGCGTCCGCGTGGAAGCGGGCCACGTCGGTGTCCAGGGTGATGCCGTTGCCGCCGCAGACCTCGCGGGCTAGGGCCACGGTCTCGCGTAGACGTAGGGAGGTCATCATCTTGGCTAGGGCGGAGTTCTCGTCCTTGTAGATCCCCTGCTCCTCCTGTTCCGTGAGCTGGACCATCAGCCCCAGGGAGGAGGTCAGGTTGCCGAGCATGATGGCCAGCTTCTCCTGGATGAGCTGGAATCCGGCCAGCGGACGGCCGAACTGCTGCCGTTCGCGGACGTAACGCAGCGCGGCCTCATAGGCGCCCGCGGTCGCACCCACGGCCATCCAGGCCACGTCCGAGCGCATGGCCCGCAAGCAACGGGCCACGTCCTTGAATGAGTTGATCCCTTCGAGCCGGGCCGAGGCGGGCACCCGCACCCCGCGGTACTCGATGTGGGCGTTCTGCATGATGCGCAGGGATGCCTTGTTCGGGATGATCGACATGCTCACCCCATCGGCGTCCCGCGGAACCAGGAAGCACTTGACCTGGCCGTCGGCGGTGTCGCGGGCGAAGGTCGCGACGACGTCCGAGATGGTCGCGCCTCCGATCCAGCGCTTTGCGCCGTCGATCACCCAGGTGTCCGTCTCCGGGTCATGAGTGGCGGTGGTGGCCAGTCCGCCGGCCACATCGGAGCCGTGGTCCGGCTCGGTCAGCCCGAACACGCCGGTCAGCGAGTAGTCGATGATCTTCGCATCCAGCTCCCGCGCCTGCTGTTCCCCGCCGCCCAGGGTGCATGCCGTGCGGAACAGGCCTGCATGCGCGTTATATAGAGTGCCGACGTTGATGTCGCAGCGGGCCAGCTCGAAGTTGCGGAACCCGGTGAGGATCCTACGGATGGGCTCTCCGGCTTCTTTGAGGGCTGGCGGGTCCATCAGCGGCAGGGCGCGGACGGCGTCCACCAGCTCTTGGGGAAGCTCTGCGGCGTCCCAGGCTGGGTTGACCAGCGGTTTCACCGTGGTCTCGAGCCGTTCCCTGAGGTCCAGGATGACGGCGCGCTCGGCCTCGGTCAGCCGCTCGGCGTAGCCGTAGAAGTCGGATGGGATGATGCTTCCGGTCACTGGTTCAGCCATCTCAGTCTCCCTTCGTCTCGGTCGTGGACTCACGGTCCAGGCCCAGCAGGCGCACCGCGTTGTCCTTGAGGATCCACGGCCGGACCTCGTCCTTGAGCGGAAGCTCCGCGAAGGCGGCCAGCCACTTGTCCGGGGTGATCAGCGGGAAGTCGGTTCCGAAGAGCACCTTGCGAGCCAGCACGTTGTTCGACTGGCGGACCAGGGACTCCGGGAAGTACTTCGGGGACCAGCCGGAGAGGTCGATGTGCACGTTGGCTTTGTGGGTCGCGATCGAGTTCGCCTCGTCCTGCCAGGGCACCGATGGGTGGGCCATGATGATCTGCAGGTCCGGGAAGTCGGCGGCGACGTCGTCCAGCAGCAGCGGGTTGGAGTACTTCAGTTTGATGCCGCGCCCGCCGGGCAGGCCGGCGCCCATACCGTTCTGTCCGGTGTGGGAAACGATCGGCAGCCCCAGCTCCTGGAGCCGCTCCCAGAGCGGGTAGTACTCGCGGTCCGAGGGGTCGAACCCCTGCACGGACGGGTGGAATTTGAAGCCGCGCACTCCGAGCTGCTCGGCCTGGCGGGTGGCCTCGGCCAACGCGTCCGCCCCGGTGCGGGGATCCACGGAGCCGAATGGGATGAGGACGTCGTTGTTCCGGGCGCAGCCGGCCACGAGGTCATCGATGGAGTTCGGCTTGTGGCCGAACTGGGTGCGCGCGTCCACGGTGAAGACGACGGCGGCCATCCGGCGCTGCCGGTAGGTCTCCGCGATGGTGTCCACGCTCGGGGTCCGTTCCGCGGACTTGAAGTACTTCGCGGAGGCCTCGAAGAAGTCTTCCGGCAGCGCCTTGTGGCCGCACGAGTCCACCTCGAGGTGCACGTGCATGTCCACGGCCTCGATGGCCGAGGCGTCCACGCCCAGCTCGTAGCGGACTGGGGCGGGGCCGGGAGCAGGGGTTGAGGCGGGAGCAGGGATCGAGGCAGGGGCGCCGCTGTCGTTCCCGTGCGCAGCCCCCTGCGGGGCCGTGTCCTGGGTTCCGGTCATGGTGCTTGTCCTTAGTTCTTCTGCTCTGGTTCGAGCTCGGCTGGCAGCGGAGGCATCTTCTCGCCGACCTCTTGGCGGTTGGCCTTGACCAGCTCGGCGCCCTGGGTCTGCATGGTGGCGTAGTCCCAGCCGCCCTCGTGGTACTCGGTGGCCACTGGCTCTGGGTGGGACCAGACCTGCAGGCGATCGCCGCCGACGCCGATGGCCTGGCCGGTGATGCCCTCGGCCTCCGGGGAGGAAAGGAAAGCGATGAGGCCGGCGACGTCGTCGGCGGTTCCGAAGCCGAGGTCGTGGCGGAAGAAGGATGGCATGGCCTCGCCGCGCTCGTCCGCTTCGACGGCCTTCTGGAAGTAAGGGACGGTCTTGGTCATGGCGGTGGCCGCAACTGGGATGACGGCGTTGACCATGACTCCGGCGCGCTTCATCTCCAGGGCCCAGGTGCGGACCATGCCTACGATGCCCGCCTTAGCTGCGGCGTAGTTGGTCTGGCCGAAGTTGCCTCGCTGGCCGGTTGGCGATCCAATGCAGACGATGCGGCCGGCCACGCCGTTCTCCTTGAAGTAGGCATAGGCGGCGCGGACGCAGGTGAAGGTTCCCTTGAGGTGGACGTTGATGACCAGGTCGAAGTCTTCGTCGGACATCTTCAGCAACGACTTGTCCCGCAGGATCCCGGCGTTGTTCACCAGGATGTCCAGGCCGCCGAAGGTGTCCACGGCGGTCTTGACCAGCTGGTCGGCGGCCTCGCTGGTGCCGACAGGGACCACTGCGGCGACGGCCTTGCCGCCGGCTTCGGTGATGGAGGCGACAGCGGCGTCCGCGGTCTCCTGGTTGACGTCGTTGATGACCACGGAGGCTCCCTGGCGGGCGAGCTCCTGGGCGTAGGCGAGGCCCAGGCCTGCGCCCGAGCCGGTGACGATGGCTACCTTGCCGTCGAGGGACATGGGGTTCTCCTTCGGTGGTGACGTTCTAGATGTCGGTTCTGTTCAGAGAGCCTGCGTGCCGCCTCGCGGCGGATACTCTCGGATGGTCCAGGTGTGGCGTTCACCACACAAGAACCATGACAGTACATATAATTGAAATTGTCAATTATTTTTCGAGGCTTGCATTTCGAGTACGATCCTCTGCAAGGGACAAGCCTCTATATGGGCAAGATCAGCCGGATCACGTCCTCAACTACACGGACCAAGGAAACAGGCACATGACGACCACCCAGGACACCTCCGGAGCCGCAGTGAACCCGGCCGAGGCCGCCCAGCGCTTCCCCGCCCCCTCCACAGCGCTTGCGGCCGAGCGCATGGCGGAGTTCACGTCGTCAGAGCTCGCCGGCCAGGTCCAGTTCCTGGCGGCCCGGCTGCGCAGCATCGGCCACAGCCACGCCAACCGCGTCCTGCAGGAGGAGATGGGATTGAAGGTCCGCCAGTACTCCGTGCTGGCCCTGGCCGCCGCGGACGTGAACCCGTCCCAGCGCGAACTCGGCGACTTCCTGAGCCTGGACCCGAGCCAGATAGTGAACCTGGTGGACTTCCTGGAGAAGCGGGGATGGGTCGAGCGCCAGGTGGATCCGCGCGATCGTCGCTCCCGGATCGTCATCGCCACACCGCAGGGGCAGGATGCCTACCGGAGGGCACGCGCGCTGACCATGGCCTCCGACGACGTGGTGCTCGCCGCGCTCAGCTCCGACGAGCGGCACGAGCTGAGCCGGCTGCTGGAGAAAGTCGCCTTCTGACCTCTGCTTGCTGAGCCCCGCTAAAGCCTTACGAAACGCCCCCCGCGGGCCTGCATCTAAGCAGGCACGCAGGGGCGTTTCTTGTTGACGTTTTGTGACGCGCGCCGCCCGTCGGGCTGTTGACAGTGCCCTGCCGGCACGTATAAAAATGGTGCTTGTAACCCATCCAGAGCGACTGAGAGACCTGGCTCGTTGAAGTCGCAGCAACCGGTTTATGCACGGTGCTCCCGCCAGGAACGATGGAAAGGAATAACTGTGTCATCGTTGTCCACGCACACCCCTGTCCACCCTGCAGCAGCCGCCGATGCGGAAGCCAGCACCGCTGTTTCCTCGGCTGACTTGAGCTTCGCCGAAGGGCTACGTTACGTCACCACGCAGGACGCGCCGGTCACCCCGTGGGAGGCCGGCCACACGCCAAGCCTGGCAGAGTTGCGTGAGCATTTCGGCCCGATCTTTGACCGCATCGCGAGTGGGGCTTCTGAGCGGGAGGCGCATCGTGTTCTGCCGTTCGTTGAGATCGCCGAGCTCAACTGCGCCGGATTCACCGTGCTTCGCGTGCCTACCGAGTACGGCGGCCCGGGCGTGAGCTTCACCGACTGGGTGCAGCTGCTGATCGATCTGGCGGCGGCTGACCCGAACATCGCGCATCAATACCGTTCCCACGCGGGTTTCGTGGAGACGCTGCGGTACCAGGATGAGCAGACCCGCCAGTATTGGTATGCGAAGGTTTTGGCGGGCGATGTTGTGGGTAACGCATCCACGGAGATCGGCGGGAATGCGTTGAATACGCTCAACACCACGTTGGCTGTGCAGGCGGACGGCACTGGGGTGCTCAACGGCGCTAAGTATTACTGCACTGGCACCGCGTACGCGACACATACCCGGGTTTCGGCCACGCTGCTTGATGCGGATGGAACACCGACCGAGGGTCGACAGTTCGCTGTCGTTTCCACGCGGGCTCCGGGCGTTGAGCTTGAGGATGACTGGAACGGTTTCGGTCAGAGCCTCACCGGTACGGGAACCACGCGTTTCACCGATGTGAAAGTTGCGCCCGAGCACATTCTAAACCGCGTTCCCGGCAGTGCCGAGGCGCAGTTTGAGGCGCCGCTGTTCCAGATTGTTTTGCTCGCCGTGCTGGCCGGTATTGCTCGCAACGTTGTGAACGATGCGGCGGCTGGCGTGCGCCGGCGGACCCGCTCCTTCAATACCGGATTGGGTGTTCCGCACTCTGAGGACCCGCAGATTCTGGGGGTTGTGGGCCGGCTTTCGGCGCAGGCTTTCGTAGTGGAGTCGGCGGTGGTTGAGGCTGCGCGGCGGCTCGAAGCCGCCGAGGGCGTGCTTTCGCTCGAAGGCGAGGACGCTGGCACCGGCGATGGCAACGGTGACGCCGATACTGGCGCCGCCGCTACTGGCAACACTGACGCTGGCACCGGCGCCGCTACTGACACAGCGCAGCGCTTGCTGACTGAGGCGGAGCTTGCTGTTGAGCGCGCGCACGTGACTGTGCCCGGCATCGTGACCAGTATTTGCTCTGACCTGTTCCTCACGGGTGGCGCATCGAACACGTCGCGGGAGAAGAACCTGGACCGGCACTGGCGCAATGCGCAGACGGTCGCGACGCATAACCCGATTGTGTTCCGTGAGCGGATCATCGGCGACTACCTGGTCAACGGCACCGTCCCGGAGGGTCTCAACGCGATCGGTGAGGTGCGCCGTGCTTCTTAACGCGTTTGAGATGGCCACGCCGGTGCATCAGTCCCCTGGTTTGTGGCGGCATCCGGAATCCCGGGCAGCGGATTTTGACCAGTTGAGCTACTGGACCGGCCTGGCGCAAACCTTGGACAAAGGCGGTTTCACGGCCCTCTTCCTGGCCGATGTGCTGGGGACCTATGACGTGTACGGCGGCAGCGACGCGGTCTCGCATGAGCGCGGCGTTCAAGTTCCGTTGCTGGATCCTTTCGCTGCGGTGTCTGCGATGGCTGCGGTCACCCGTAGGCTCGGTTTCGGGTTGACGGCGTCGTGCACGTATGAGGACCCGTTCCTCTTGGCGCGCCGGTTCGCGAGCCTGGATCACCTCACGGGTGGCCGGGTTGGCTGGAACATTGTGACGTCGTATCAGGATTCCGCGGCCCGCAACCTCGGTTTGGAGCGGCAACTGCCCCACGATGAGCGTTATGACCGCGCGGACGAGTACATGGACGTCATGTACAAGCTGTTCGAGGGCAGTTTCGCTCCGGGTTCGGTGCTCAAGGACGCCGATGCGGGTGTTTTCGTGGACCCGGCGGGTGTCCGGAAGGCTGAGCACAAGGGCGAGTATTTCTCTGTCGATGGGGCGTCACTGACGCATCCGGGACCGCAACGCACCCCGTTCTTGTTCCAGGCGGGCGCCTCGGCACGGGGCTTGCGTTTTGGAGCCGAGAACGCTGAGGCCGTGTTCATGATCGGTTCTGAGCCGAGCGTTGTGCGCGGCTATATTGAGCGCTTGCACGAGGCGCTTGAGGTCGCGGGCCGGCCCGCCGATGCGGTGCGCACCTTCGCGATGGTCACCGTCGTGACGGGTGCCGACGACGAGGAGGCGCAACGCCGCTTCGAGTCCTATCAGCAGTACGTGGACGTCGAAGGGGCTCTGGCACTGTTCGCGGGCTGGACCGGCGTTGACTTGGCCGGCCTGGATCCCGATGCACCGCTGGCCGAGGTTGAGACGGACGCGAATCAGTCCGCACTGCGCTCGGTCACCTCCGGCGACACGTCGCGGGAGTGGACCGTGCGGGACATTGCCGCGTTCGTGACGTTGGGTGGCCGTGGCCCCGTGATTGTGGGTGGCCCCGAGAGCGTTGCAGATCAGTTGGAGGCGTGGCAGGCGGCTTCCGGCGTGGATGGCTTCAATGTGTGTAGTGGTGTGCGGCCGGCTGATCTTGAACGTTTCGTTGAATACGTGAGCCCCGTGCTGAGGCGCCGCGGCCTGCTGGCCGAGCCGGGCCTGTTGGCTGATGCCGGCGCTGAAGGCGCCGACGCCGATACCACCGACGATGCGGCGGCAACTGATGCCGTGACGTTGCGTGCCGCGGTGACGGGGCAGGATTGGTTGCCTGAAACACATCGTGGTTCCCGCTTCCGCACTGGCGCTTTGGTGGAAGCTGGCAGCTAAGGGCTTCCCTACCGGCCGCGCATAGCCGGCGGGCGGGTTCCGTGGGATGCCCCACGGAGCCTGCTGCCGCATCGTAATTCTGCAGCCGCGGATTGTGATGACGTGTTGTGACGGTTGCCGGCTTGCGCGGCGCGGAAAGGGCGATAACGTTACGGAATGAGCAACTCGATGCGGGATAGTGCTGCTGGTGAGACTCAGGCCCCTGAGACACCGGGCGTTGCGGCGAGGGCTGTGAGCCCGGCTTTGGCGATCGCAGGTATCTTGTTGATCGCCACGAATCTGCGGATGCCGATGACGAGCGCGAGCCCGCTGTTGCCCCGCATTAAGGAAGACGTGGGGCTTTCGGCGGCGTCGGCGTCGTTTTTGATTTCGTTGCCGCTGCTGTGTTTTGCGGTGTTTTCGCCGATCGTGCCGCGGATCGCGGCGCGTATCGGGTTGGCGCACTCTTTGTTCGGCGCTTTGATTGCGGTCAACGTGGGGATCGTTTTGCGTTCCTGGGTTGGCTCGTTCGGTTTGTGGACCGGCACCGTGTTGATTGGTGTTGGGATCGCGATCATGAACGTGTTGTTGCCGGCGTTGATTAAGCGTGATTTCCCGGATCATGCGGGCACATTGACGGGTGTGTATTCGGCGTTTCAGTCGCTCATGGCCGCGCTTGCGGCGGCGGTCGCTGTCCCGATCGCTGGGTTGCCGGGTTGGGGTTGGCAGGGCGCTCTCGGTTTGACGTTGGGCGCCGGTTTGATTGGTATGGCGGTGTTCGCTCCGCAGGTTCGTGCCGACCATGTGATGCGGCGAACAAAGATCCTGGACCGCCAAGCAGCTGACGCCGCGGCCGCTGGCGAAATGTCCGGCGCTGAAGCCCCCGATGCGGTGGCCTCCCCCGCTACCCCGGCGTCCGCATCGTCCCCCGCCCCTGCACCTGCGTCCGAGACAGCGCCGCCGGCGCGTCCGCGGAGTTTGTTGCGTTCCCCGTTGGCGTGGGTGATTACGGCGTTTATGGGTTTTCAGTCGACGCTGTTTTATTCGATTTTGGCGTGGTGGCCGGCTATTGAGATGTCGTCGGGGATTTCTGAGGAGAGCGCCGGTTTCCATATTGCGGTGATTCAGGCGTCCGGTATTGTGGGTTCGCTTGTTGCGGGCTGGTTGATGAGGCGCGACGTGGTGGGGCCTACTGTTGGTGTGGCGGTTTCCACGGTGATTGTGGTGCTTGCGGGGACCATGCTGGCTCCACAGTTGGCGTTGCTGTGGGCGCTGTTGATAGGTACTGCCCAGGGCGGGTTGTTCACCGTCGCGTTGACGTTGTTTGGGGCGCGGGCGCGTACGCCGATGTCAGCTGCACGGCTTTCGGGTATGGCGCAGACGTTCGGTTATGTGATTGCGGCGTCTGTTCCGCCGGTTTTGGGTGTGGTGCGTGAAGCAACGGGTTCGTGGACGGCCTCGTTGTGGATCCTGCTGGGAATCGCGGTGATCACGTTGGTTTCGGGGCTGATTTCAGCCAAACCGCGGTATGTGGAGGAACATTAGCCTCGTTCTGTTGAAGCGCACGGTTCGTCGCGGAGCACTAGCCTCGTTTTTCGCGGTTTTCGCGGGCCCGTTGGGCCCGTTCGCGCGCTTCGATCGCGTCGAGTTCGGCGTCAGTGAGTTCAGATGAACGGTTGACGCCGGAGCCTTTGCCGAGGTCGTCCGGGTTGTCTTTAGCGACCATCATGAGCAGGGAGATCACCAGCAGGCCCGCGACGAACGCGATGAGGAAGAACGTTGCACCGATCTGAAGGTTGAGGCCGTTGCGGGTTCCGCCTGCACCGGCGAATGCGGAGATGACGCCGGCGACGATACCGAAGGTCAGCGACAGCGCGAGTGCAGGTTTGACGCTTTGCTTCCAGCCGGACTGCTTCGAGCCAGACGTGGATGGCTTGTTGGCCACGGATTCTCCTTTACGCGGGTTTCGTGCGAGGTCTGTGTACAGGTTTGTGTGCGGTGCGTTCTGGTGTTGTTGTGTGTTTTCAGTCTAGTTGCCGCGGCGTTGGTCTTGCATGTAGCCGATCGCGGAAATCAGCAGGTGTACGGCGATGAGCGCGGTGATCATGGAGGCCATACCGAAGACGCCGTGGGCGTCGCTGGTGGTCATGAACACCATGATGATGCCGCCGATAACTCCGAGGCCACCGGAGATGGTGGTGTCTTTGCTGGGGCGGCCGGTTTCGCGGGTTGTGAGCCCACCGTAGAGTTCTGATGCTCCGCCGATGGTGTAGCCGAACGCTACAGCGAGTGCCATGCCTGTGGCGTCGCGCATGATGACCGCGAGGACACCAGCGATGGCCCACGCGAGGACCGCGGAAGTGACGGCGGTACGGTAGCTGGGTGCCAGGGAGAGCCGCATGATGGGCCAGTAGAAGAGCGCACTGGCGAGGAAGAGGACGGCGAAGGCTGCGCTGATCGCGCCGACGGTTGGGGTGGTGTTGAAGAAGACGCCGACGAGTGCGAAGAGCGCGCTGACGATGCCCCGGTAGAGCATCGGTTTGGCGAGGACTCGTTTATAGTCCGCCGTGGTTGCTTCTGTGCGGGTGTTGCTGGCGCTGCTGTTGTTGGCGCTGGCCTTGCTGGCACTGTTCGCGTTGCGGCCGTTCTTCGCGCGGTTACTGCTGGCACCGCTGTTGCTGGCGCTGTCCACCATGTGGTTTGTTCCCCTTGTTTTTCGGGTGTGTGGGTGCGGGTGGGCACCAACTTTCAAGTTTATCTGATGCCGATTGTGTGCTTATTTCTGGCGGAGTTTGCGGTTGGTGAGGTGGGTCGGTTGGGCTGTGAGTGGGTCTTCCGGCCAGGGGTGTTTGGGATATCGGCCGCGCATTTCCGCTCGGACGTCGGCGTATGGGCCGGTAAAGAAGGAGTGCAGGTCCGAGGTAACCGCGAGAGGCCTGCCTGCCGGTGAGAGCAGGTGGAAGAGGACGGGCGCGCGGCCGTCTGCAAGGCGTGGTGTTTCAGTCCAGCCGAAGGTTTCTTGGAGCTTCGCGGCGACCACCGGTTGTGGAGGCTCTGCCTGCCTCTGCGCCGTGCTGGTCTCTTCTGCGCTGCTCTCTTCTGTGCTGGCCCCGTCCCCGCTTGCTTCATCCTTCTTGCCTCTCTGTTCGCCACCCCTCGGTTCGCCGCCGTTACTGCCAGTATCTTCGATCCCGTATTCGGTGGCGTCCGGGTACTTGATTGCGGCGGTGTTCCCGGAAGGGAGGGGCATCCGGGCGGGCGCGAGTTCGTCGAGGTTCGCGGCTTCTGGCCATGGGAGGAGCCGGCGGAGTGGTTCGGTGAGGTCGATGCTGTTGAGGCTTGCGCCGTGTGCGACGTCGTTGAGTTCTGGGCCGAGCCATTCAGTGACGGTCGCGGCTAGGTGGTGTTCGTCCATCGCTGGCCATGGGTCGCCGATGTGGTGGTGGAGGAACGCGAGCCTGTTGCGTAACGCAGTGGCGGTGCTGTTGAAGGTGAGCGCGTTGAGGCCCTGGGTTGCGAGGTGTTCAGCGAGCGCTTCCGCTGCTTGGGTGGGATTGGGTTTGGTGGGGGTTGCGCGTAGTTCGATCACGCCGATCGCTTCGATGTTGCGTGCGCTGATGGTGCCTTTGGGTGTGATGGTGATGCGGGTTGTGGTTCCGGCGAGGTTCCCGGCGGCGTCGGTGGCTTCGTCGAGGGTGAGGGGTGCGGCTGCACGGATGATGGCGCCGGTTCCGGCGGCGGCGTTCCCGTGTGCTCGGGTGACGTCGGCGATCGCGAGCCATTCGGGGCGTCCGAGCGTGGCGTCCGGTGGAAGTGCGGCACGGGTGCCGGAGGCGAGGAGGTAGATCCCCTCCCCCATGTGTTTCGCGATCCGGTCAGGCCAAGCCGTGGCTGTGACGATGCCGGCAAGTTCGGCTGCGTTGGTGTGGGCCGCCGCGTGTTTGCGGGCGAGCCGGGTGAGGCGTTGCGTTTCGCGCTGGGTCGGGCGGTGGGGGTCGCGTTGCTGGTGGCGGATCGCGTCGGGGAGGTTGGCCCCGGTGATGCGTTGTTCGCCCGTCGCCACCGCGATGACGGCCGCGACTGCCTCCGCCTCGAAACGCGCCGCGTTGTGTGTGAGTGCGTGTGCCCATCGTGGGTTGAGTGGGATTGCGGCGAGGGTTCGGCCGTGCTCGGTGATCCGGCCTTCGCTGTCGATTGCGTTGAGGGCGTGGAGTGTTTTTTCGGCGTCGTTGAGGGCGGCGGCGGGTGGCGGGTTGATCCAGCGGAGGTTGTGGCCGCGAGGTGCGCCCCATGCTGCGAGGGTGAGGGCGGTTTCGGTGAGGTCTGCGGTGGTGATTTCGGGGGTGATGTGTGCGGGTGCGGCGGCGTGGGTGCGTTCGCTGTAGCAGCGGATCGCGGTTCCCGGGCCGAGTCGAGCGGCGCGGCCTGCGCGTTGTTCGGCGCTGGCTTGGGAGGCGGAGACGGTGACGAGCCCGCTCATGCCGCGGGTTGCGTCGCGGCGGGGTTCGCGGGTGAGGCCGGAATCGATCACGAGGTGCACCCCGGGGACGGTGAGGGAGGATTCAGCGAGTGTTGTGGAGACGATGATGCGTGGTTTCCTGCCGGGTTGGCGTCCGCGGATCGCGTGGTCTTGCTGTTGGGCGGGTAGTTGCCCGTGGAGTGGGAGCACGTCGATGTCTGTTGCGGCTGCGCGGAGTTGTTGGGTGATGTGGTCGACTTCGCGGGCGCCGGGCGCGAACACGAGCGCGTCGGTCTCCGGGTTGGTCGCGAGCGCTTCGCGGTGGGCGGCGAGCGCGGTGGTTGCGATGTGGTTGAGGAAGCTGGTTTCGACGCCGCGCGGCCCGATCCGGTCGCCGGTGTGCGGCGCGTAGGTGACGGTGAGTGGGTGGAGCGCGGTCGCGGAGCTGATGTGCGGTACGGGCTCCACACGTTCAAGATCAGCGCCACCGCCTGAGCCGCTACCCCCATCGTTTTCTGTGCCGTCGCTTGCGAGGAGGCGGGCGAAGGTTGGGGCGTCGACTGTTGCGGACATCGCGATGATGGTGAGGTCGTCGCGGACTTGTTGGGTTTCGCCGGTGAGGGCGAGGAGGAGGTCGGTTTCGAGGTGGCGTTCGTGGACTTCGTCGAGGATGATCGCGGCGGTGCCGTCCGCCATAGGGTCTGCGAGGAGCCGGCGGACGAGGATTCCGGGGGTCACGAATTCGATGATGGTGGCGGCGCTGGTGTGGGAGTCGCCGCGGACGGTGTAACCGATGTGGTCGCCGAGTTTAGTTCCGGTGAGTTGGGTGAGGCGGTGGGCAGCGGCGCGGGCGGCTACGCGGCGTGGTTGGGTCACGATGATCCGGCCAGGCGGCGTGCCGGCGCCTGCGGTGTCGCCGGCGCTTATACGGGCGAGGTGGTTCGCTAGCGCTGGTGGCACGAGTGTGGTTTTGCCGGTTCCGGGTGGGGCTTGGACGACGGCGGCGCGGCAGCTGGTGAGGGCGGCGTCGAGTTCGGGGAGGGAGTCGGCGAAGACGAGCCCTTCCCCGATCACATCCAGGTCAAACAAGGGGTGTGTGTTTGAGCTGTTCCCGGTAGAAGCCATGCCTCCATTGTGAAGGAGGGGGCTGACAGTTTGGTCCACCGCATCGGCATTTTCAACCGCGCCACGGCACCCAGCCTCACTCGCGTTCCCAGCGGTCGCCGGTGTCGTGTTCTTTGAGAACCCAACCCACGGGTCCGCCGATGTGGTTGATGCGTGGCGTGAACCAGTAGGTTGTGTCGGGTCCCCAGCCGGCGATGACACTCGCGGTGTCCACGTCGGCCGCGTCCGCATCGACTGGGATCGCGGTGCCCGCGGCCGCGAGGTAGGTTGCGACGGGAAGGTGGACCGCATCGTAGTGTTGGGCGATTTCGGCCCAGTCTGGGGTGACCCATTTTCCGTTGCGTCCGGTGGTGCGGTACCAGTCGTGGCGTTTCTGTGCGGTCTGGTTGAGCGGGAAGCGGCGGCATAGTTCGGCCCAGGCTTCTGCGGAGTCGATCTCGTAGATCCGCAACCCTTCGGGGATGTTGAGGCGCAGTGTTTCGGCGGTTTCCCACCCCATGCTGTCTTCGACGAGCCACAGCCCGGCGGGGGTTGTGTCGAAGAGTTCGCGGGTTGATGCGGGGACGCCGTGGGGTGCGGACCACCATTCGCCGCTCCAGGATGCCGTCGGGTTGGTGGGGCGTTCGCGAGCGGCGAGGCGTTCCTCTTTAACGGCGTGCGCACGCGCTGCTTTCAGCACGGCGAGCGGATCAGGCGGGATGGTGTCGGGTTCGTTGTCCCATTGGACGGTCCATTGTGTGGATTCGTCGATGGGGGTGTTCCACCAGGCGGTGTGTTCCGATGCGGCGATGTGCTCGGCGACGCGGCGCAGGCCGTCACGCATGGCTTTGGTTGCGGCGAGGACGTCGGTGCCGTCGGGTTCTTGCCAGTATGTTGCGGTTTCTACTGTGTTGGCGAGGCACGTCAGCAGAAGCCGCGGGGTGACGTCGGCGAGGGGGACGGTTTCGAGCCGCGTGGCGACGTGCGCGGGGGTGATGGCCGGGATTTTTGGTGTGGAGTCGCCGGGGCCGACGACGTGGAGCGCGCCTGTTCCGTTGCGCGGCTCGAGGCGGTAGGACGCGAAGAACTCGAGTTCAGCGAGTGAGCCGTCGACTTCGTCCAGCCCTGCGATCCGTTCCGATTCGAGGGCATACTCGAGCAACAAGCGCCGCCCGCGTGGGCCGGCGAGCAAGCCGTGCACGGCTGAGACGTTCCCGGTAGAAGCCATACCTCCATTGTGAACGAAGGGCCAATAGATTGGGCTTTCCTAAAGCAAACCGCCTCACAGCCCGTTCGCTGACTCCACCTATCGAACTTCGTTATAGGTACGCATGAGCGGTCCAATTCGATTGAACTTTCATCCCATCACCGCTCGAAAACTAGAACAGACTTATGTCTCGTATTCGTGAGCATTCGTTCGTCGACGCCTCAAGTGTTTTATCGCGCCTCTAGACCACCGACTTTGACACACCCCCCTTCTGCAATATGGATTATTCTTGTCCTAAACGGGGAGGTTTAGTTGACGTTTTTGTCTCGTCTTGGTTTAGCACTTCGTGGAGGCGTTCAGAACAAGTGCTCGGGCGGCGCAATCAAGCATTACTCCTTAGAGGAATGGTGGTTTTCTGAACTCTCAGAGGACGACCGGATTTTAATTCGATCTCGCTACAAACCACTGGGTATGAAACCTGGCGAAGATGTCTTGACGGGCAGAGGAGAGTTTGTATCACCGCAAACAACTGCCATGTGGCTCACAGTCTTAGCCGGATGGTTCAAGCCAGCTCTGGCTAAAGAGTCAGATCTAATTCTTCGCATCGCGGACAAAGCATGGGAGGTCAAGGATATTCTGGCCCCCTCATCGGGCGCCGATGCGGTGTTTTCACGACATCTTGCACTTGGGAAACTGTCGGAAATCTACTATCGATTTCGTGAATCTCCTGAATACCTTGAACGCTCACTAGAAGCGGCACGGATGCAGATCGCTATGCAAGCAGCGGCTGCAACAGCGTTCCGCCAACAGGAAATCGAGACTGCGCGTGTACTCGGGCTCCCGCTTCCAGATCCCATCATCTTGCCAACTCATCAGGGCTACACGCGGATGGCGATTGTTCTTGAAAAAAAGAAACAGTTCAATCAAGCTCTCAACCTAGTTCGTGAAGCCCAAGCAGCTGAATGGAGCGGGGACTGGGAAAAACGGGTGCAGCGCCTAGAACAGAGACTCAACAAGTAGCCCGTTCCCAGACATCCGCAAACCGTCCTACCCCCCCGAAACCGAGTGGGGCCGTCCCGAACGCGAACCCGCCCGCGCTGGGAACATGCAAAAAGATGGACTGAGCGCCGCAACACTTCCTACGCAGCATGACGGTGGTCACCTGGGAACTCCAAAGAGCCTGGGATTTTGAAAACAAGCGAAGGTCGACGGATCCGCACGGAATTAGCCTTCAATCGTGTTCCTCACCCCTACCGCCTGGATGGCCCGAAATCTACCTCCCTGGAGGACCGCCTCAAAGAATCCAATACCCCTTCCTCACCTGGCTGAGGCAGTTCGTCCATCACACCAGGCAGGGGACGGTTTCGAGTTGTCTGAGACGACGATGCGGAGTGCACTGGTTCCGTTGGGTGAATCCAGGCGGTAGAAGACGTTAACCCAGTCTCAACGGATGAACTGTCGCATTCGTGCTTCCGGGCGATCCGTTCCGATGCCAGCGCATACTCCAGCAACAAGCCCCGCCTGTTTCAAACTGTCAGACCCCCACCGGATACTCAAAGCAGGTAAAAACCTGGGCTATATTCCTCACTAAGCAGATCAATCTATAGGGGACGTAGATGGATATCGCAGAAGTGGAGTCGCTGTGGGCTAAAGCGCGCCCATATGCATCGAGTGACCTCGAGCCGCTCCAGACTCTCTCAATTCGGCAGCACCTCGAAGACACCGCCGCCGTTGCCGGGCACATTTGGGATGAGTTCCTTGCCCCGCATCTTAAAGACATGCTTGCGGCTGAGCTTGGGGCCGATGATGTGGCCCGGACGTCATTCGTCTTCCTCGCCGGTGTTCACGACGTGGGCAAAGCCGCGCCCGCTTTCTCAGCTCAACATCGCCGCGCAGCTGATCAAGCGCAGGCCGCAGGTTTCATTCACCCGCCTCAGCTCGCCCCTGGCACGTTACTAACACCCCGGTTACGTCACGAAGTTATCTCCGGTGTGGCGTTGCGCGAGTGGCTACGGAACACGTTTGCAGTCAAGCGGCTCCCGATTGTGCATAGCTGGCTCGGCCCGGTTCTTGCGCACCACGGAGCGCCCGCATCCAACCAAATCTTTAGCGTAGCCCTGCATGACTGCTTGAGCCTCGGAGGTCAAAAATGGGCCGATGCCCGGACCGTCCTGCTTGACCATATTGATTCCGTGACTGGGTTCTCGGATGTCATCAAAGCAAAGCTACCCGCTCTCCCCCGTCTGACCGCTCATGCTCAAACTATCCTTTCCGGCGCGGTCATCATGTCCGACTGGATCGCATCGAACGAACATTATTTCCCTCTGGACTGTGTCGAGGAAACCCAGCAACGCGCCCAAGACGGTTGGGATTCCCTAGCACTTCCGGGTCCATGGACATCGTGGGATCATCCCGCCGATGCCGATGAACATCTCCGAGAGCGCTTCAAGCTAGATGCTTCCGCCCGGGCCCGCCCGATGCAGTCAGCCGCCCGCGAGCTCGCTTCAGAGTCTCAAGAACCAGGACTCATCATCATCGAGGCGGGGATGGGAGAAGGTAAGACCGAAGCTGCGCTCATGTGCGCAGAGATCCTTGCAAAGAAATTCGGTCACGGCGGTGTTTTTGTTGGCTTGCCGACCCAAGCCTCCACAAACGCGATGTTTGAACGGGTCACCCATTGGCTCGAGCAGTTCCCACTCGAGGAAGGCCAAGCGCCTCCCACGACTTTCCTCGCGCACGGGAAGCGGGACCTCAACGAGACGTACCATTCCGCATATAAAGAGGCATGGCGCCGTTACTTCGGCCCTCATGTGCGCGATGAATCCAATAAGAAGCAGCTACACAGCTCAGTGGTTGCTCATTCCTGGTTGACCGACCGGCGCCGAGGGTTGTTGGCTCCATTTACCATCGGAACCATCGACCACACATTGATGCTCGCACTCAAAATGCGTTTCGTAACCCTGCGCCATCTTGCGTTCGCAGGCAAAGTTATTGTGCTGGACGAAGTTCACGCTGCAGACACCTACATGTCCCAGTTCCTCGAAGACGCGCTCGACTGGCTGGGGGCGATGGGCGTTCCCGTGGTCATGCTCTCGGCAACCCTGCCAGGTAGCCGTAGGGAGGCGTTCATCCGCGCGTACCAAGGTCACCCGAACCGAAACCAAGAGCCCCGGCAAGCGAGCCTCCCTGTGGAGGCTTATCCTCGACTGACCTTGGCGGAACGTTCGGGCCGTGTTGTGGAGCGCTCCTCCGAGAGCACCGGCGTGGTTCGCGAGCTGACTGTAAGACGGCTCGGCAACGCTCCGGAAGACCTCATCGAACTCATTAGGGTGAAATGCAGAGGCGGAGGCCGTGTTGCCGTCATCCGCAACACGGTTCGCGAAGTCCAGGAAACCTCAGAGTTACTGCGTGAAGCGTTCCCGGATGCTCACCACTACATTTCTCATGCTCGGTTCATGGGCAATGACCGTGCAGAGCGAGACAACGTGTTGCTGGAGCAATTCGGCAAGGGCGGTTCCGCACCCGAGGGTGAGCTAAGCATCGTTGTGGCAAGCCAGACCATTGAGCAGTCGCTGGACCTGGACTTTGACCTCATGATCACCGACCTCGCCCCGGTGGACTTGATACTGCAACGCTCGGGGCGTCTCCACCGCCATACACAACGGGACGCTATCCGCCCACCCCTGCTGCGTCAGGCTGAACTGTGGATCAGCGGAGTGGACTGGAATACAACTCCGTTCGCTCCATCGCGAGGTTCCGTTGCGGTTTACGGCGAGCACCTCCTGCTGCGTACAGCCCTGGCACTCGGCCTCGTCGACAAGAGCGAAGTCCAAGTTCAGATCCCGGCAGACATCCCCGATCTGGTCGACAACACATACGAAAAGCCTGTTCAGGCGCCCGCCGGCTGGGAGGATGCACTCGCCAAAGCTGAACAGAAGTTTCTTGAAGAAACGAAGGAGGCTCGCAGAAAACCTCAAGCGGCCCTGCTTCACGAACCTTCCACCATGAAAGACATTTTCGGGCTCGTTTCAGGTGGCTTGAGCGAAGACGGCACCGATGAGCGGGTCTCGGTTGGTGTGCGGGATGCCGCAGACAATGTGGAAGTTCTGGTGGCTCAGATGATTGATGGCCAGCTGTGCATTCCTGCTTGGGTCGCCGAGCACGGAGGAACACCATTGCCGATTTACGAGGCACCTCCCGCTGACATCGCGCGTTTCCTCAAACGGTGCAGCCTCAACGTCACCGAACACATGCTCCATAAGACAAGCATTGATTCGTTCATCGAGCACCTGGAACGGACTTCTGAATTTGATTGGCAAGATTCACCCGAACTGCGTGGCGAACTCATACTTATTTTTAATGAAGATCTAACGTATTCAACAGATTGGTTCACCATGCACTATGACCCCACCTTCGGTTTGAAAGTGAATAAACATGACTGAAGCAACTTGTGAGCGACCCACGTTTTCGCTCATCAGCCAGCCGTGGATTCCATGCCTTGGAATGGACGGCGCCGTCAACGAGTACTCGCTTCTCGATGTGTTCAAGGAAGCGAAGAACCTCAAAGCGATCGCAGCGGAGCTACCGATCACCGACTTCGCTCTACTGCGCCTCTGCCTCTCGATCATCTACGCTACGCACCGTGGTCAAGTTCTGGATACCGAGCTCTGGGCTGACTGGTTCGAGGAAGGGCTTCCGGTCGACAATATCGAGCGCTACCTTGAAGAGCACTCAGAATACTTCGATCTGTTTCACCCAGAAACACCGTTCTTCCAGGTAGCAAACCTGCGTAACTCTAAAGACGAGCGTTTTGGTCTGGAACGCCTGATTCTGGATGTCCCCTCCGGCAAGCCCTACATGACCACGCGCATCGGAGCAGGCCTAGATTCGGTCTCCTACAGCGAAGGCGCCCGGGCCCTCGTCACGTTGCACGCCTTCGATATTGCCGGCATCAAAACCGGTGCCGTAGGTGACCCCCGGGTCAAAGGCGGTAAGGGCTACGGCATTGGGACTGGCTGGACTGGCCGGCTTGGAGGAATCTTCTTCGAAGGCGCCAATCTTCATGACACGTTGATGCTCAACCTGGTCGGAACTCACCCGAGCAGCGGCACTCGTTGGGCCAATGATGCGCCCGCGTGGGAGACCTTCCACTGGGATGCCGGTGATGCTCAGGCCGCAGAGAATCCAAGCCTTGAAGCCACAGGGCCACAAGCGCTGTACACATGGCAAAGCCGGCGCGTCCGCCTCTTCCCGGAGGACGGGGTCATCAAGCATGTGATCGTCGCTCAGGGAGACCCTCTAGCACCGCAAAACATGCTCGATCTTGAGCCTATGTCCGGCTGGCGCAACAGCCCCGCTCAGCAGAAAGCCCTCAAGAGCCCCACCCCCGTCTATATGCCTCGGGACCATGACCCTGCTCGAATGCTTTGGCGCAACGTAGGTACGTTGCTACCTGCTGGGCGAACCAACACCTCAGTAGAGGAACGATTTAGAACTTCGGTTAGCTCTGAGTGGCTCGGAGAGCTCTACCTCGATGAGATGCTCCCCCACGAATATCCGGTGCGCCTACACGGTGTTGGTCTTGTCTATGGGAGTCAGCAAGCAGTCGTTGACGAACTGTACGACGACGTTGTCAGCGGCCAACTGGCAACATTCGCGAGCACAAATCCACAGGTGCAGCAGGCGATTAGTAACGCCGTCGAAGCGTCCGAGCAGGCCGTTCTGGCGTTGCGTAATCTTGCGGCAAATATTGCCACCAGCCGGGGCCTTGATCTCGAGGGGCCACGCGAGGAAGCGAGCACCCTTGCTTATGCTGCACTCGACGCACCCTTCCGTGAATGGTTTTCCCGAGCCACCCCGGAGAACATCGTTGAGCTTCTTCCCGAGTGGGTCGAGCGGGCTCTCTCACTAATCCTGGCTATCGGTCTCGATATGACCTCCCGCGCCGTTTCGATTTCCTTTTTCGGCAGGGAGCATCAGGACCGCCGCTATAACGCCCCATTGTCTGAAGCCTGGTTCCGTTCCGCGTTGGCGAAGATTCGTAAATCTTTTATCCCCACCACACATACTGAAGAGAGGGCGTAAGCATGTCTACGGTTTCATCTGGAAGCCGCGGGACCACCGCGTCAGAGCTCGTTCGTTTCGTACTTCACCGCTCGCACGTCTTGGGCGAGGGCTACCGCTCTAATCGCGCAAGCGCAGTCGAAGCTATCGCGGTTCTCGCTCAGGCGGCAGGGCGTCCCATCGGTTCTTCTTTACAGGCGTTGAAATGGACCATCGACGAGGCCCCCTCCGGCTGGGTCAGCAACGATGGCCAAGCCTCCCGGGCTGAGTTGGCGGCTTATGCCACTCTGACTTTGTTTGCTGTTCATCACCGTTCCCGGAAGGATACCTCGCCTCACACCGATGCCGTGAAGTTCGGCCAGGCGGTGCGCCAGGCTGTTGATTCGGCCACCAATGGCACCGGTGTTGAACGCCGTTTTGAACAGCTCGGTGCAGCGACCTCCTGGGAACAGCTGCTAGGCCGACTCCGCTCCCTGATTCAACTGCTGAAACAAGACCGCCGCGCCTTCGACTATGGGCAGCTGGCTAAGGACCTTTTCGACTGGCAGTTCCCTGAACGTCGAAACACAGTGCGGCTCCGTTGGGGCCGTGACTTCTACAACCTTCCCTCATCAGCTTCTCTAAAGACTTCCGTTTCCTAATCCACTCAGAAAGGCCCATCCCATGACCCGCACCATTATCGACATCCACGCTTTGCAGACGGTCCCACCTTCTAACTTGAACCGTGATGAGACGGGATCTCCTAAGACGGCACTTTTTGGAGGCGTGACTCGTGCACGGGTTTCTAGCCAGGCTTGGAAACGTGCAACTCGCGTGATGTTCCGTGACATCGCAACTGACGATCTACTAGGTGTTCGAACCAAGAAGGTAGTGGCTCTTCTAGCTTCGAAGATGCTCGAAATCAACCCGGATATCGCTCAGGAACAGGCTGAAGCGGCAGCCATCGAGGTCGTGACAGCTGCTGGCATTAAGGTTGCTAAACCAAAGGGCCGCAAGGAGGAGGGAGAGAAGCTCGAAGAAGCTGGCTACCTGGTTTTCCTCTCCACAGCGCAGGCGACGAACCTTGCGCAACTTGGTGTGGATGCCCTCGCCTCGGGCGATGTCAAGGCCTTCGTGAAGGACCGCGAAAATAAGAAGAAGATCCGCGAGGCCGCAGTCCAGGACGCGTCGGTGGACGTCTCGCTGTTTGGCCGGATGGTCGCAGACGATGCATCCCTCAACATTGATGCGGCAGCTCAGGTTGCGCACGCCATCAGCGTGCACGATACCCCTACAGAAGCTGACTACTTCACGGCCGTAGATGATATCCGCGAAGCCGATGAAGATGGGGGCGAAGATGCCGGCGCAGCGATGATCGGCACCATCGAGTTCAACTCATCGACGCTGTACCGTTACGCGACTGTGGATGCGAACGCGCTTGCTGCCAACCTTGGCAATGTTGAAGCCACACGTATTGGTGTCGAGGCTTTTGTGCGTGCGTTCTTGACGTCAATGCCTTCAGGAAAAATGAATACGTTCGCGAACCGTACCCTGCCTGAGGTGGTTGTGGTTCAGGTCCGTGATTCGCAGTCAGTCAACTTGGTGGGCGCGTTTGAAGAGCCCGTCCGTGGTACCCATATCAGCGATGTTGCTGCAGCTCGCTTGGCCGCGTGGTCGCAAAAGATCGACGAAAAGTACGGCACTACCCCAGTGAAGTCGTGGGTGATCAGCCTCAACGACGGCCTCAAGGAGCTGGGCGAAGCGTCCTCCCTTGAAGGGCTCGTTACGGCACTGGGTGAAACCGTAGAGAGCCGTCTGGGGGCTTAGTGATGACGCACACCCTCGTACTTGTCTTGCGGGGTCCGCTGCAAGCGTGGGGTGCCCGGAGCCGGTTCAATCGGAGAACAACGCAACCTCAACCGACCAAGAGCGGGGTGGCCGGCCTGCTGGCTTCAGCGCTTGGCTATGAGCGGAACGCTAATCTCTCCGAGTTCCGTGACCTTCGTTTCGGTACACGGACAGACGTTCCGGGCACTTTAACTGTGGACTTTCAAACCGCTAGAACCTTGGGGCCAAAACCATCACGTATGCCCCTGACGCACCGTCACATGCTTGAGGATGCTGTTTTTGTGGTCGGATTCGAATCATCCGACCACAAACCGCTTGAACGATATGCCAAGGCCGTCCAAGCACCCGTTTACCCCTTGTACTTGGGGAGGCGGGCTCTTCCTCCTGCAGGGCCTATCCATACGGAAGTTTGTGTGGGTAGCCTCGAGGACGTTTTGAAGAGTTATCCGTGGCAGGCGTCTGATTACCAGGCAAAACGGTTAGCGAATCTGCAGCGGAATGGCTCAGAACGCCTACATCTGACGTTCGAGTCGCGTCCGGGTGACCCGACTTTCGCTACCGCGGAAACGATTTCCGATAACCCTGTGAGTTTCTCGATGGAGCATCGCCAATACGATTTTCGGGCTATGTCGCATGACTATGTCCCGTTGTCTGCGATCACGACTGATGACAATGGCTCGGCGGATTCTGGTGATGTTCATGATCCGATGGCATTGCTTGCTCCGGTTGATGACGAAGGAGCGTCTTGATGTCTATCACTCTGACCCGGGTTCCGCTTGATCTGACTCGTAGCGGTACGCGACGGAAGCTTGCAAGCGAGCAGGTGATGCACGCCGTTATAGCCGCCGCAACGGATGCTGGGGCTGAACGTCGTGTTTTGTGGCGCATCGACGGCGAAGCTGCGCAACGTACGTTGTATGTCGTTTCGCCCGATGCTCCAGATGTCTCTCACCTGTCGCAGGAGCTGCTCGTCGACGAAGACGCGATCGATTCGCGGGATTACCAGCCGCTGCTGGATTCCCTATCGAATGGGCAGGAGTTCCGTTTCCGTTTGCGTGCCAACCCGATCATTAATAAATACCGGGAGGGGCGGGATCAGCGGTCTGCCCGTGTGCCTCTTGTGGGGCTGGACGCGCAGCTTGGTTGGCTTGAGCGTCAAGCTGATCGTCACGGTTTCGAGTTGGCGCGTTCACGCATGGGGCAGCCTGAAGTTCTGGTCTATGGCCAGGAAAACATGCAGTTCTCTAAGCAGAGTGGACGGATTGTCACTATTCGTGCGGTGGTGTTCGAGGGGATTCTGAGGGTCACTGATGCGGAGCTTGTCAGATCTGCGCTGGTTTCGGGTATTGGTCCTGCGAAGGCGTACGGCTGTGGCTTGCTGACGTTGGCGCCTGTGAGTGCTTCGAACGATGTCTAGAACGCCGCCGGGATTCGTCCCGCCCGAGCTTCCTCAGTTGGCTCGGGCGGCTGACAGGTTGACTTTCGTCTACTTGGAGCGGTGCCGTGTACACCGTGACGCTAATGCGATTACGGCGACGGATGAGCGCGGCACGGTTCATATCCCGGCGTCTACGCTTGGGACGCTGATGTTGGGGCCGGGTACGACGGTGACGCATCAGGCGATGACTTTGCTTCATCAGTCGGGTGTTTGTGCTGTCTGGACGGGTGAGGAGGGTGTCCGTTATTACGGTCATGGGCGTCCTTTAGCGGAGTCTTCGCGGCTGCTGGAGGCTCAGGCGAAGTTGTTCTCAACTACGCGGGGGCGACTCAAGGTAGCTAAAGCGATGTATCAGATGCGTTTCCCTGGCGAGGATGTTTCTGGGTTGACGTTGCAACAGTTGCGGGGGCGTGAGGGCGTTAGGATGCGCCGCGCCTACCGTGCGGCCGCAGAGGAATATGGCATCCAGTGGTCTTCGCGTGAGTATGATCCGAATGATTTTGATAACTCTGATTCAGTAAACAAGGCTCTTTCCGCCGCAAATGCTGCTCTCTATGGTGTCGTACATTCTGTAATTGTTGCTTTGGGGCTTTCGCCGGGCTTAGGGTTCGTGCATGCCGGCACGGTAAGAGCATTTGTTTACGATGTCGCAGACCTATACAAGGTTGACCTCGTAATTCCGCTGGCGTTCCGCTTGGCGTCAGAGCAGCCGCCAGACATCTCTTCTGCGGCTAGACGTGGTTTACGGGACCTCATGGTTGATGGTCAGTTTCTTAAGCGGTGCGTTCAAGATATCCGAAGTCTTCTCTTGGAAGAGTCGGAGCAGGAATTAGACGAAGACGAGACCACGGAAGTAACGCTGAAGCTTTGGGGTGGTTTCGGGCCAGAGGCTTCGGCGAAGAGAAATTACGGAGGCACATAGCAGTTGCTAGTCCTAGTTTTATCGGCAGTGCCTGCAGGGTTGCGGGGGCATGTGACTCGGTGGTTGTTAGAGATTTCTCCTGGCGTTTTCGTTGGGAGCGTTTCCCGGAGGGTGCGTGAGGCTCTTTGGGAAGAGATCCGGGGTTCGGTCCGCACTGGCCGGGCGATCCTGGTTTGGCAATCGAATAGTGAACAGGGTCTTGAGTTTTTGATTCACGGGCATCATTGGGAGCCTGTGGACTTTGATGGGATAACGCTCATGATGCGCCCGCATCAGCCTTCCTCGAGCTCAGCCAAGGTTGGTTCCAGCAACGCGTCGAAGTGGCGCCGTTACGGACGCAGATCAAACTAATGATTCCCGGTTGTTGTCTAAAGTGAATCTTTTGACCACAATAAGGTACATTGACCCCAATGGGATCCAAGTGAGTTCCCCGCGCCTGCGGGGATGATCCGAAGGCGGCGGAGGCTGAGATCAAACGCATCGAGAGTTCCCCGCGCCTGCGGGGATGATCCGGTGATGAGTGTGAGCCGACTATCCGACCACCTGAGTTCCCCGCGCCTGCGGGGATGAT
>NZ_KV788983.1:25307-25637 GCF_001807395.1 Arthrobacter sp. HMSC06H05
TTCCCCGCGCCTGCGGGGATGATCCGTGTTTCCGCGTCCGTGCGCCGTATGGTGACACGAGTTCCCCGCGCCTGCGGGGATGATCCGGACGTGGATGAGATCGAGACGCGCTTGAATGAGAGTTCCCCGCGCCTGCGGGGATGATCCGGAACAGCTCTCGACGGTCTACTCGGCGGCTTCGAGTTCCCCGCGCCTGCGGGGATGATCCGGCCTTCCTTCAGGCTTTCACTGCCCTCGACCGGAGTTCCCCGCGCCTGCGGGGATGATCCGATGATCTTGGAGCAGCGAGATGCTGAGAAGCAGGAGTTCCCCGCGCCTGCGGGGATGATC
>NZ_KV788983.1:25657-25866 GCF_001807395.1 Arthrobacter sp. HMSC06H05
AGTTCCCCGCGCCTGCGGGGATGATCCGTAACTGACCAAACGGCCCGGGGCGAACTGCCCGAGTTCCCCGCGCCTGCGGGGATGATCCGCGCCCACAATATGGTTCCACGCCTTCCGGCCGGAGTTCCCCGCGCCTGCGGGGATGATCCGTACGAGGTGATCGGCGGTTCCTTTGAGGCCATGAGTTCCCCGCGCCTGCGGGGATGATC
>NZ_KV788983.1:25886-26279 GCF_001807395.1 Arthrobacter sp. HMSC06H05
GTTCCCCGCGCCTGCGGGGATGATCCGCGGGGCAGGATGTATTGCTTCAAATAGGTGTTGAGTTCCCCGCGCCTGCGGGGATGATCCGGACATCGCCTGGCATGCCGGTAATTACGGCATGAGTTCCCCGCGCCTGCGGGGATGATCCGAAGCACGCGAGAAGGCTGAGCAGGCTGAGAAGGAGTTCCCCGCGCCTGCGGGGATGATCCGGATCTCGGTATTGCGTTGCCTCCACAGTTGAAGAGTTCCCCGCGCCTGCGGGGATGATCCGTCGATACCGGCGTGCGGGTACCGGCCCCTGGAGAGTTCCCCGCGCCTGCGGGGATGATCCCGCTACCACCTACTGAGGCCGCTGGCGATCAGATGGAGTTCCCCGCGCCTGCGGGGATGATC
>NZ_KV788983.1:26299-26507 GCF_001807395.1 Arthrobacter sp. HMSC06H05
GTTCCCCGCGCCTGCGGGGATGATCCGGCTCCAAGGTGCGCCGCCTCATCACCGCCAATGAGTTCCCCGCGCCTGCGGGGATGATCCGTGCTAGACACGGAATTCCAGACACCCGAGGCGGAGTTCCCCGCGCCTGCGGGGATGATCCGATACCCCAGCCCCGTCACCGCCTTCACTCATGGAGTTCCCCGCGCCTGCGGGGATGATC
>NZ_KV788983.1:26527-26860 GCF_001807395.1 Arthrobacter sp. HMSC06H05
TTCCCCGCGCCTGCGGGGATGATCCGTCTTGGTAGGCGGTGGCGTAGGGGAGGGCGGCGAGTTCCCCGCGCCTGCGGGGATGATCCAAAGTTCCATCATTTCCGTAGACCCGTGCGCCTGAGTTCCCCGCGCCTGCGGGGATGATCCGCTGTTTCAACTCAGGCGCTTTACCTTCGTCATGAGTTCCCCGCGCCTGCGGGGATGATCCGATAGACCCGAATTTCTCGGCACCCGCTTTGAGGAGTTCCCCGCGCCTGCGGGGATGATCCGCATTGAACTCGAGCATATCCTCGGTCTCAACCAAGTTCCCCGCGCCTGCGGGGATGATCCGGC
>NZ_KV788983.1:26880-27149 GCF_001807395.1 Arthrobacter sp. HMSC06H05
AGTTCCCCGCGCCTGCGGGGATGATCCGGCATGGGCGCCCGCCATATGCGGGACGGTCACGAGTTCCCCGCGCCTGCGGGGATGATCCGTCATTGGGTGTCTACGAGAGTGATGATTGTGAGAGTTCCCCGCGTCTGCGGGGATGATCCGAGCACGCCTGTAATTCGCGTATTTACAGGGATGAGTTCCCCGCGCCTGCGGGGATGATTTGACCGTCGACGATGCCGCGGTAGTATCCGAGATGAGTTCCCCGCGCCTGCGGGGATGAT